>JANONM010000297.1:0-4058 GCA_031420855.1 Hyphomicrobiales bacterium | reverse complement strand
ATGCGCGCAAGGCCACGAGCGACGGATCCGGCGCGGCTCGAGCCGGCCATGCTCCGCGTCAGGGTCTCGAGCAACGGATTGTTGCGGCAGGCGTCCAGGAACAGCATGGTCACCTTGGCGTTGGTCTCCATTGCCGTCAGCACGTCGTCGACCGCGATGGCCTCCCGGCGCAGCACGAACTCATTGGTCATACGACCATCGATGGGGATGAGGTAGTTCTGGTTGTTGGATTGCACGCCATGGCCCGCAAAATAAAACAATCCCACCGTGTCGGTGTCGCGGATGGCACGGCTGAATTCCAGCATGGCCCTTTGCATGGTCTGGCGGTCTGCATCAAGAACCGTCGTCACGTCAAAGCCGACTTTGCCCAGCGTGGCCGCCAACAGCTTGGCGTCGTTGGCCGGATTGATGAGTCGGCTAAAAGGATAAGCGGAGTTGCCAATTACCAGAGCAGCGCGGCCAGCTGCTGTAGCTTGGCTCGTTGCAAAACCTGCGATACCAAACAGCATCAATAACAATAAAGAAAAACGGCGAAAATGGCAGTTCATCGGCATTCTCATTCAGCTTCGTTTGATATCACTGATTTGGTAATATTGAAACGCGTGTCTCCGGCAGCTGGCAAATAGATTTCCTGGCAGTTGCCGGGGCCATCGGTGAACATCCAGGGATGGGTGACAAAGGTATTGATGGTTTTTTTCTGGCGGGGCTCGAGGTTGCCAAATTCCTGGGGTTGTCCTTTGAAATCGAGCCACATCAGGGCACGCAGTGAATCGGTTTTGTTGACAAATGTAATGGTGACGGGACGGTTGGAATTCTTTGATTTCAATTTGCCAAAACCATTGCAGCTGTTGTTGTTGATGTTGCCGGGGGATGCCGTTTGCTGGCCACCGTCGGGATTGCGGCAGGCCTCCAGGAAATCCTGGATGCGCTCGCGGTCATCGCCGAATTCCATGGTGCTGGGTGTCATGGCAGGAACCCCATAACGCACCTTGGCCTGTTTGATGAGGCCTGGCCAAAGTGAATCATCGGCGCTGACGGTGAATTCCGTTCCTGTGATGCCAACCTCGGCATCGACACCAATCACCCGGCCTTCGAAACTTTGAACAAAACGGTCACCGCGGAATCCCGTGCTGGCGTCTTCGTCATTTTCCATGCCTGAAACATCGGTGGCGGCTTGAACAACAATGCGCCTTGCAGACCGGCAGGTGGCCACAAACTGTGCACCATCCGAATCCCGAATGCCATAAACCAGAACGGGACGGCCATTTTGTTTCTGCAGCATCCATTCAAAACCTTCGACCTGCTTTGACGCGGCCTGCGCAGAAGGCAAACAAGCAACAGTTGTCAACAACGAGATCAATGCAATGGCATGCAACACGGGGCGGGATTTCAACATGATAACCTTCAATTTTGGCGCCCCCGCGTGTTGGCAAGGCACCACGGCTGTCGTATTCTGTCAAGGCTGTACTATTGTTGATTGTCAGAATTGGTTTGCCAAGTCAGTTTGTTGACACATTTTGATGGAAGAACGTCGCATTCCACAGGGAGAACCGCCATGAAACTCGTCGCCAAAGCACTCATTATTGCCATGTTGGGCACATCTGTCACTGTAACGTCAGGCGTTGTCGCCCCCGGCGCGGCGATTGCCGCACCCAAATATCAGTGTCGCGCCTATGCTGAGCGCAAAGCCAACAGAAAGGCAGAAAAGCGTTTGTTTAATGGAGCTGTATTGGGAATCGGTCTTGGTCTGGTTGCAGGTGCTGTGGTTGGTGGACGCCACGCCCTGACGCGCGGAGCGATTTTTGGCGGCCTCGGTGGAACCACAATTGGCGGTGTCAATGCCAGCAACAAATGGCGCAAGAATTATCGCACGGCCTATGCTTTTTGTCGCAACGAATTGTAAATCAGGCTACAGGTTGTTTGGGGGCCGGACTTTCGTCCGGTCCCTTTTGTTTGGGGTGGGACGATGATGGATGTGCGGGTTGTGGGGGCAGGTCCTGCCGGATTGATGGCAGCGGAAGTTCTTTCAAAAGGCGGTGCGAAGGTGACGATTGTCGATCAGCATCGAAACCCTGCGCGGAAATTCCTGCTGGCGGGACGCGGTGGTTTGAACTTGACGAACGCCGAACCCCTGGAAAAACTGTTGCAGCGTTATGGTGAAAGCCGCAGTTTTTTGGAAGCTGCGATCAGGGAGTATCCGCCGGCGTCAGTGATTGCATGGTGCGAAAGTCTTGGCATCCCGACGTTCACTGGAAGTTCGGGCCGGATTTTTCCAAAATGCATGAAAGCCTCGCCGGTGTTGCGGGCCTGGTTGCGGCAACTGGAAGGGCAGGGGGTGCAACTCGAATCCGGAACAGCCTGGAAAGGATTTGATGATGTGCCAACCATTCTCGCCTTGGGAGGCGCAAGCTGGCCGGAGTTGGGTTCAGATGCGGCATGGGTGCCCCTGTTTGAAAAAGCCGGCATCAAGGTCAATCCGCTTCAGCCATCCAATGGTCGGCAACTTGTTCCGTGGACGGAGCATTTCTCTTCGCGCCACGCCGGACAACCGTTGAAAAACGTTGCCATCACTGTTGCAGGGCGCGCCGCGCGCGGCGAAATCATCATCTCGCGTGATGGATTGGAGGGAGGGGCTATCTATGCCTTGTCGGACTTGATGCGAGAGGCCACGCAACTCACCATTGACTTGAAGCCCGATCTTTCGGTGGAAGAAGTCAACACCAGGTTCAGCTGGCCGCGTGGCAAGGAGTCGCGCAGCAATTACCTGCGAAAGCGTTTCGGCCTGACGCCGGCTGCCATTTCCCTGATGTATGAAGCGAAAGCCGAAAGCCCGAAATCCGTGGTGCTGACAACCACTGGACCCGCAGATATCCGCCGTGCCATTTCCTCTTCAGGTGGTGTTGCGCCAGAAGAGATGGATGAAAATTTCCGCCTCAAGAAATTCCCCAATTGTTTTGTGGTCGGCGAAATGCTGGATTGGGATGCGCCGACGGGCGGCTATCTCTTGCAAGCGTGTTTTTCAACTGCGGTGAAAGCAGCGCGGGCCATGCTGGATTATTCTTCAATCCCGACCAGAAACAGCACCGCATAATCCTGCTTGTCGCAACCGCTGACGGGCGGCATGGCTGCTCCCGGCGTTACCGGAAACTGGCTTTGCGGGGCGGCGGCTGGCGAACAGGCCGTGCTGCCCGCAGCCAGTGTGTAACGCGCCGAGCGACAGCGCAGGTGTGTTACGTCATGCAATGTTGCATTGTCGCCAAGTTCCCAGCGCTGGTTTCCTGCCGCGTCTTTCTCATGGATCGTCAATGTGGTTTGTACGGTGCGGTCACCGGTTACCAGATAGCGGCCAGGCGCAATGCCAAGCTCTGGTGCTTCCATGATCAAGCCATTTTCCTCAAGCCACCAACCCGCCGCATCAAATTTCCAGTTGGAAGGCGCAACATTGTTGTTGGCCAGCAGTTGCTCATAGTTGGAAAGACGCACACCACGAGGCCCAGGATCAACCCGCCAAAGGCCCCAATGTTCAGCCCCGCTGCCAGAATTAGCCTCCGGATCAGCCAAGGCAGCAATAAACTGTAGAGGGATAGGTTTGAATGTGCTGGCCGCCTTGGCGCGACCAGGAAGCACAAAGGCCAACGCCCCCATGGCGAACAGATTACTGCAAACTTTCCGACGTGAAACATGGCCCATGGCACGGCTCCTTTGATGGGTTCTACGCTACGACCATAAAAGTGGTTCGCAAAATAAAAAAACTCCCGGTGCTGCCATTGGGGCTTAATAACCGGGAACCAGATGCTTGCAGGAGTTGGTTGAGGGGTTGGTGAAGGCGTTCAGGGCCTTGGCATGCTTGATGACGCCGCCGATGAAGAACAGGCAGAGTTCCGAAAGATCAGCATACTGATTACCCGCCATCTGCGGCTTGTCGTCTTTCCAGATGGCGAAGTGGCAATGCATGCCCGAACCATTGTCGCCCATCACAGGCTTTGGCATGAAGGTGGCGGTTTTGCCGTAGGAATGGGCCACGTTGTGGATCACATATTTGTAAATCTGCATGTGAT
>JANONM010000296.1:0-3698 GCA_031420855.1 Hyphomicrobiales bacterium | reverse complement strand
GGATTTGAAGTCGATGTGGGGCCGTTGTTTGCCACACCGGAAGAAGTGGCGGCGCGGGCCATCGAAAGTCGTGTTCATGTGGTTGGTGTTTCATCGCTGGCAGCAGGCCATCTCACCCATCTGCCCGCCCTGAAGGTTGCGCTAATGGCGGCGGGACGGGCGGATATTCTCGTCGTGGCAGGAGGGGTTATTCCTGCGGAGGATATTGTGAAGCTCAAGCAAATGGGAGTTGCCGCTGTATTTCCACCTGGAACTGTTATTCCAGCAGCAGCACTTGCCTTGCTTGACACACTCAACGCGCAACTGGGCTACAGCCAATTGAGAAAAACCTGACTAACCATGTTCAGGCTGAACACTGGAATTCATCTGTGTTCTGATTAAAATACTTCATTTGAACAATGCCCAGGAGAGTTCGCCGATGTTTTCGCGCCGTCTGGTTTTGGCTTCAGCTGCCCTGCCCTTGTTTACAGGCACGGGATTTGGGCAACTGGTCGCGTTGAAACCGCACGATGGAAACCAGACCAAAAGTTTGCAGGCAGCGATTGATGCCGCCCAGTCGGCTGGCGGACTTGTCGAACTCGGTGCCGGAACTTTTGTTGTCAATGATTTGAAAATCAGTGGCAGCATTACCTTGCGCGGTCTTCCCGGCCTTACGGTTTTGCGTTCAGGCCAAAATGGACGTGTGCTGAGCATCAGGGATGCAGGCACGGTCAATCTTGAAGGCATTACGTTTCAGGCCAGGGGCCTGAAGGGCGATGTGGTGCGCGTTGACGATGTGGCCCGATTGATCATTGATGGTTGCAGCTTTGCCGGCGGCGGCAATGGCCTGCATATGGTGGGCTGTGGCGGGCGGATTGTCGGCAATACTTTCAAGTTTCACCAGGCGGCAGGGCTATGGTCTGAAAATGCGACGGGTCTTGAAATTTCAGGCAACACGCTTTCAGACATCGGCAACAATGGCATTCTGGTCTGGCGCAGTGAAATTGGCGAAGACGGCACCATCGTCAGCAACAATCGTGTGACCCGTATCGCGGCAGAAGATGGCGGTGACGGTCAAAACGGCAATGCCATCAACTTCTTCAAGGCGGGCAGTGTGATGGTGGTCAACAACCGCTTGTCGGATTGCGCATTCACTGGCGTGCGCAACAACGCCGGCAGCAATTGTGTAATTTCCGGCAACTCGATTTCACGCTGCAATGAAGTGGCGCTTTATGTGGAATTTGCGTTTCAGGGTGCCGTCGTTTCCAACAACATCATCGAGGAGGCCGCCCACGGCATCTCGATTACCAACTATAATGACGGGGGACGGTTGGCCGTTTGCACAGGCAATCTGCTGCGCAACATCAAGGGCGTAAATGCCCATGGTGTCTTGTTGGGCGGCGGCATTGCTGCGGAGGCAGACACAGCAATCTCCAACAACGTCATCGAAAATGCCGACTCCTATGGCATTGGATTGGGCTGGGGAAAATACGGTCGCAATCTCACGGCTTCCGGCAACAGCCTGTTGGGTTGTCGCCGGGGCATTGTATTTTCCATGCTGGCAGAAGGACCCTATGTGTTGTCCAACAATCTCATTGCAGGCCACAAGGCGGGTGCCATTGTCGGCATGGACCATGATGAGGCAATGACGGGTGATCTGGCTGATGCAGGATCGACGCTTCCCAAAAGTCTTGCTGTTTCGGGAAACATCATCAGAAACTAGCGTGAGCCTCACTCACCTGACGTTTCATCCAGTTGGTCAGGTCCCGTCGCCGGAAGTTCAGCCAATTGACAATGTCTGTCGGTATATCTCGGCATCCCAAGTCAACAGGTTTGCAATATCCTTGTCCGTAAGTGGTTGAAGCTGGTCGGCGGTGTCGAGCCGCAAAAAAACTTCGCTGAGACAAGCCAGCATCGGCTCGACGGAAGGCTTGGCATGCTTATGCACCAACACACCTGCAGAAGGGAAAGCAATGGCCGGAGCATCACTTGAAAAATCCTGTGGTACTTTTGCACCCAGAAACACAACATGATCGGGATAGTAGACATTGTTTGCCGCCAGCTTGCAGACGGATTTTTCCATGGCAAAACCGTGGACGCGCGCATCGTTTGGCACAACGTAGTTGGTGCCGGCTGCCACGGCCCGCAGTTTGGCAACATCCGGTATTTTTACGGTTCGGGGTTTGCGTTGCAAGGCAGCGACAACTGACAACAAAAGCTTGTGGGCTGCCATAACAGTATCTGCCGCCACGGCCAGCCCATGATTTCCAAGGATCAAGACATCAGTTCCCGGTTTCATCGACATTCTGATGGCACGGGCCAATTCAAGGCCGGGCCTTGCATAGGGCACAAAAGTCCAGTTGAAGCCAGCCAGTGGCGTTGCAAGGCGCTTGGCAGCATCGGCCTGGATGGCCCAGGCAATGGTGTTCACACAATGGACATGCAAGACAACCTGTTGCGGCATCAATCCGTGGACGGATGTTTCAATGGAGGGGCGCAAGTTGTGTTTGTTGCGCTCCCGATCAATGAAGTCCAGGCAATTTTCACAGGCCGCACTGTCATCTGCCAGCGCGGTTTGCAGCTCCCGAAGTTTCAGGGGTACAAAAATATCTTTGGTTGCAGCGTCCTTCAACCAAGTGCCTGAAGCCTTGATCCACATGACGCCATTGTGTTTGATTGAGGTGTTGCCACCCGCTGCCTGAACCAGCAAGGGATCGCTGCCCAGTTTCGCTGACAGGAACTTCAATTCATTGAACGCGGCAAAGGTCATCAGGCCAGCAATTTCCGCACGGCATCCCGCCAGCCCGCATATTTCATTTCGCGTATTTCTGTTTTCATTTTTGGCGTAAAGCGCTTTTCTCGTTGCCAGGATTTGGCGAATTTTTCGGGTGGCGGAAGCAGGCCAGCTTGTAGGCCAGCCAAATAGGCCGCCCCCAGCGCTGTGGTTTCCAAAACCTTTGGCCTGTCGACCGGTGCGTTCAGGATATCAGCGAGACACTGCATTGTCCAATCCGAGGATGTCATGCCGCCGTCGACGCGCAAGACGGTGCTGCCTGCGCTTCCCCAGTCCTTCTTCATGGCCTCCAGAAGATCGCGGGTTTGGTAGCACACGGCTTCCAGGGCTGCCTTGGCAATTTCCTTGTTGGTGGTGCCGCGCGTCAAGCCAAACAAGGCGCCCCGGGCCTCGGCATTCCAGTAGGGTGCACCCAACCCGACAAAGGCTGGGACCAGATAGATTTGTTGTTTGGCATCGGCGGCCTTGGCCAGCGCACCTGTTTCCGACGCCCTTTTCACCAGTTTCAAACCGTCGCGCAGCCATTGCACTGTTGCGCCGGCCATGAAGATGGCTCCTTCCAACGCATACGTGCGCTTGCCATTGAGTTGATAGGCGACGGTGGTCAGCAATCGGTTGTTTGATGTGACGGCGCGGTCGCCTGTGTTGAGAAGGGCAAAACACCCGGTGCCATAGGTGGATTTCATCATGCCCGGTAAAAAACAGGCCTGACCGATGGTCGCGGCTTGCTGATCGCCTGCCACGCCGCCGATGGGGATGGCAGCACCCAGGAGTTTTTTATCAGTCATGCCAAAATCGGCAGCACAGTCTTTGACTTCGGGAAGCAGTGAAGCGGGAATATTCAGTATGCGGAGGAGTTCATCGTCCCACACTCCGGTGTGGATGTTGTAAAGCAAGGTGCGCGAGGCATTGGTGGCGTCGGTGG
>JANONM010000295.1:0-1884 GCA_031420855.1 Hyphomicrobiales bacterium | reverse complement strand
CATTCCAGCACGGCCCATGAATCATAGTTGTGCTGTGCCAATGCTGAGAAGATGGCGCTGAAATCCACCTGGCCATCACCCAAGGAGCGGAATCTTCCCGCACGGTTGGTCCAGTTCTGGAAGCCTGAATAAACGCCTTGTCTGCCCGTCGGATTGAATTCCGCGTCCTTGACGTGATAGGCAAATATGCGCTCGTGATAGATGTGAATGAATTCCACATAGTCCAGATGCTGCAAGAGGAAATGCGAGGGATCGTAGTTGATGCCGCAGCTTGGATGATTGCCGGTTTGCTCCAGAAACATTTCAAACGTAGTGCCGTCAAAGGTGTCTTCGCCGGGATGCAGTTCGAAGCCGACTTTCACATCATTGTCGGCCATGACATCAAGCAGGGGTTTCCAGCGCTTGCCCAGTTCCTTGAAGGCTTCTTCAACCAGACCCGGTGGACGGGGTGGCCATGGATAGAGATAGGGCCAGGCCAGAGCGCCGGTGAAGGAAACCTGACGGGTGATGCCGAGATTTGACGAAGCCTTGGCGGCGAGTTTGATCTGCTCGCAAGCCCATTCCTGCCGAGCTTTTGAATTGCCCTGCACATTGGCAGGCGCAAAGCCGTCGACAGCTTCATCATAGGCGGGATGGATGGCCACGAGATGGCCTTGCAAATGAGTGGACAGTTCGGTGATGACAACGCCGTTCTGCTTGGCGATGCCTTTCAGTTCATCACAATAGGTTTTGCTGGTTGCGGCTTTGGCTAGGTCAATCAAGCGGCCATCCCAGGTGGGAACTTGCACGCCTTTGTAACCGATGGAGCCTGCCCATTTGGTGATCGCGTCGAGGGAATTGAAAGGCGCCGCATCGCCTGCAAATTGGGCGAGAAATATGCCGGGGCCTTTAATATCTGTTGCCATTTGTGTTCTCCAAAAGTCTCTTGTTTACCTTACACTTTAACGTCGTCATTCCCGCGAAGGCGGGAATCCCGCTTTGCTGCGGGCACCGTGTTTGAAACCTAGCTGGACCCCCGCCTTCGCGGGGGTGACGGTAGTTGGGGGTGAACTTATTCTCATCACCATGCTAACAATAACTATTGACCAGATTCTCCAATCTCTCCTGCATGCCGGATCTGGGCTGTGGGTTGATATTTTGTTTCTCCACCCGGGCGGCGATTTTTTCGAGGCTTTCCTTGCCGGCCAGCATGGCCTTGTTGGCGGGTTCCTTCCAGCCGGAATAGCGCTCGTCAACAATCGTCAAAAGCTTGGCATCTTCAATCATGGCTTCGGCATTCAGGAGGGCCTTGGCGCAGGCATCCATGGAGCCGACATGGGCGTGGATGATGTCATCGGGGTCGATGGATTGACGCCTGATCTTCGCATCGAAGTTCAGACCGCCCGTCGTGAAGCCGCCGGCTTTGAGAATTTCATACATGGCAAGCGTCATCTCGGGCACGTTGACGATGAACTGGTCGGTGTCCCAGCCGGACTGATAGTCGCCGCGGTTCATGTCGATGGAACCGAAAATGCCCAAGGCTGAGGCCAGCGCAATTTCATGTTCAAAAGTGTGGCCCGCCAGGATGGCGTGGTTTTGCTCAATATTAAGCTTCACGTCCTTTTGCGCACCCAATGACAGGATGGTGGCATAGACGGTGGCCACGTCATAATCATACTGGTGCTTGGTGGGTTCCTGGGGTTTTGGCTCAATCAGGATCGGGCCCTTGAAGCCAATCTTGTGCTTGTATTCAATGACCAGCGACAACATGCGCTTGGCTTGTTCAAGCTCTTGGCCGATCCGGGTGTTGAGCAGGGTTTCATAGCCTTCGCGGCCGCCCCACATGACATAGTTTTCACCATCCAGACCCTTGGTCACATCCATGGCGTGTTTGATCTGTGCGGC
>JANONM010000294.1:0-4538 GCA_031420855.1 Hyphomicrobiales bacterium | reverse complement strand
GTTTTCTGCCTCAAGGCCTGCCAATAAATCGGTATTTTTGGCCTTGGCCGCATTGAGATCGTCGGTCAGGGATAACAGCTGGGCTTCGGTTTCAGCCTTGCCGGATTTTTCCAGTGACAGGAGTTCCGTCAGTTCAGCGATCTGCGAACGCAATTGGCCGAGCGCTGAATCCTGCCCTGAAATTTCCCGCGCCAACAGGAATTGCGCGATCATGAAGACCGACAAGAGGAAAATGATAACCAGCAACAGTTGTGCCATGGCATCAACAAAGCCGGGCCAATAGGGGCTTTCTTCTTGTCTCCGACGACGCGACAGGGCTCCGGCCATGGCTTACTCCTTGCCCCGGCCAACACCCGTCTGGCGGATCAGCAGGCGCTGGATTTCACTTTGCTGCACCTGCTGGGTTTGAATCCATTGCCGCACCATTTTTTGTTCATCGCGCATTTGCGTCACCAGATTGGCCACGGCATCCGCCAACTGCTCCATGGTTTCATTGGCGGCCCCATTGGCAGGTGCCGCGGTACTGTAAGCGCCCAGACGCTGGCCTTGCTCCATCTGCTGGCTCAGTTTTTCAACCGTGCGGTTGAGGCTTTGCAAATCCAGCCGCATGAATGCAGGGGAAGACGAGCCGTTGCTGTCGCCTGCCTGCACATCAGTGATGGTGGAAAGCCAGTCTTCAAAATTGTGATAGAATCGGTTCTGGGCCTGGGAGGCCTTGAGATCAAGAAACCCCACAACCAGTGATCCGGCCAAACCAAACAGCGATGACGAAAAAGCCCGGCCCATACCGGTGAGCGGACCCTGCAAGCCAAGTTTCAGTTCTTCAAACACTGAGCTTGATTGCGTCGACGAAACATCCAGATTGCGAATGGCATCACCCACCGAAGTCACGGTGTCGAGCAAACCCCAGAATGTGCCGAGCAGGCCGAGGAAGATCAGCAAGCCGACGAGATAACGCAACAAGTCCCGCGACTCATCAAGGCGCGATGCCAGGGAATCGAGGAGTGACCGCATGGTTTGCGGCGAGAGCATGGTCCGGCGATTGGCATCGCTCAACAACGTCGCCATGGGACCGAGCAACACTGGTGAGGCTTCATCACTGGTTTCACCCATGCGGAAGGCATTGACCCAGTTCACTTCGCGGTAGAGCCGCCAGACCATGACAAGGCCATAAACAACGCCCAGCAACAGCGTGACCAGAATCAGGGCATTGAGACCGGGATTGGCTTCAAAGGCCGTGAGCAGCGGTCCATAGAGCACAGCGGCCAATATGCCGACGATCAGGATGAATACCAGCATGTGCACCAGATGCACTGTTGGTTTTTCAAGCGTGATTGAATCTTGCGCCATTATGCCCGCCACCGTCTCTCTGTTGTCGCATCGGGGATTCGCCAACAATCCCTGACCTGCAATCTAGTCGAAGTCATGGCAAGGTGCGAGGGGCTTCAAACCCACATGTGGAAAGGGGCCTTCCCCATGGAAAGGCCCCTTGCATCGAAATCATTTGCCGTCGGCTGGATCTACTGGGCGAGGTAAACCTCTGTTGTGAGATCTGAGTTTGTCCATGGCCGTTGGTCGTTCTTGGTCATGTCAGCCACTTCCTTTTTCACACGTGTGAGAACGGTGTTGATCTCGAGGTTCTTGGTGCCAAGATGCTTCAGCAGCGCCATCGTGAACGGGCTGTTTTTGCCATCTCCGTCAGCGGCCACGTCATCAGGGGCCGTCGCATAGGCCACCAGCAAGCCACCGCCTTCGGCCTTGATCGGCGCCAGACCCACATCAACCGAAGCTGCCCGCGAAGCCGACAAGCTGCGTTTGAACGACCGGGTGAAAGGGTTGTTGCGGCAGGCATCAAGCATGATCACACCAACCTTGTTTTCACCGCCCATGAAGGCCGTGACGCTATCAATCGCCATGACTTCGAAGTTGAGGGCGGTTTCTTCTTCGAGTACGGCATCGATGGGAATAATGTAGTTTTTGCCACCGACCTGAATGCCATGTCCGGCATAGAAAAACAGCGCAAGGTCAGCTGTGCGGGATGCTTTTACGAAATCCCGCACCTTGACTTCCAATTGCTGCTTGTCGAGATCGGTTCCCGAAATCACCTTGAAGCCCAGTTCTGTCAACTTTTTCGCCATGGCCTCGGCATCGTTGCGCGGATTGGGCAGCGGCGTTGCATTGATATAGGCGCTGTTGCCGATGACCAACGCCACCCGCGATTTCAACTGTGGCAGCGCTACAAGGGGTGCCTGCGAAGGGGTTTCCGTTATCGGCTCTTCAGTCGTTAGCAATGTCGCAACCTGCGGTTCTTCCGGTACTTGCGGTGGTGTCGGCGTTTCGGTCTGCTGCACTGGCTCGGCAGGGGCCTCCGGCACACCACCTCTGGCAATCGCAACAATTTTTTCTTCCAGCTCTTTGACGTTCTGAGTGGCCGTCTCGTTGCCTTTTTCTGCGGCTTTGCGATACCAGGTGAGGGCTTCGTTGTCGTCCTGCGTCACCCCATTGCCATTCTTGTACAGGGCGGCGAGATTGAGCAGGCCGTTGGTATTGTTCTGTTCAGCCGCAAGACGGTACCACTTCAAGGCCTCCGCATAGTCTTTTTCAACACCATGGCCCGATTCATACATCGAACCCATGTTAGACTGGGCCTCACCATTTTTCAGGTCAGCGGCCTTGCGAAACCAGCTCAGGGCCTCGGCATAGTCGACGGCCACACCCCGGCCATTATCGAGGGCCCAGCCCAGATTGACCATGCCTTCGGCATTGCCTTGATCGGCGGCTTTGCGGAAGTAATTCGCGGCTTCGGAATCGTTCTTTTCGACGCCAGTGCCGTTCGACAGCAGCCAACCATAGTTGTTCTGGGAATAGGCATAACCCTGGTCGGCAGCGGCGCGATACAGTCTGGCAGCTTCGACGTAATCTTGTTGCACGCCTCTGCCATTCTCATACAACCAGCCCAGATTGTTCTGGCCAGAGGTATTGCCCTGATCGGCGGAGAGCCGATACCATTTCGCCGCTTCAGCATAGTCCTGCTGAACGCCGCGGCCTGCATCATACATCCAGCCGATATTGGCTTGACCGCTGGCGTTGCCCTTCTCGGCTGACTGTTTGTACCATTTGGCTGCTTCGGCGAGATCAACTTCGATACCTTTGCCATACTCATAGACAAGGCCCAGATTGTTCATGCCAATGGCATCGCCAGTTTTCGCAGCCTTGGCATACCATTCGCGTGCCTGTTTCAGATCAAGCCCAACGCCCTTGCCAAACTCATAAAGCCAGCCAACGTTGGTTTGTGCCCTGCCATTGCCCTGCTTGGCTGATTTCAAATACCAGCGCAGCGCCTCTTCATAGCTTTGTTCGGTGCCTTTGCCGTTTTCATACATCCAGCCTGTGTTCACCTGGCCATTGGCATCGCCTTTGTCAGCGGCTTTCTTGTAAAGCCTGAAAGCTTCGTCATTGCTGGCGGTGACACCAAAGCCGTTTTCATACATGACGCCAAGATTGGAATAACCCAAGGCGTAGCCCTGGTCGGCAGCTTTGCCATACCATTTGGCGGCTTCGGCGTAATCCTTGTCGATGCCAAAGGCATTTTGATACATGTAGCCCAGATTGACCTGGCCTGCCGGGTCGCCCTTCTGGGCGGCTTTCTTGTAGAATTTTACCGCTTCGGCATAGTTGCCCTTGTCATAGGCTGTATTGCCTTTGTCGTTGTCTCCGGCAAAGGCCGTGCCTGTGATGCCTGCAAAAAACAGGGTGAGGCATACCAACAACCATGAAAGTTTGAATTGGAACTTGCGTTCAGCAGGCCAAAGCACGTCGAAAGACATTTCTTTTCTCCAAATGAAAGCCCCCCTTCAAACGCGCTATAAAAGTACAAATATGACCGCTAGTCAAATGAACTTCAAATTTGCGTGAATCGGGGCATGAAAATCGAAATGCCCAGTTGCCAAACTCAATATTTGTCGCACGCAATTGGACAGTTACAATTTTGCAAAGCTTTCGATTGCCTTTTTGAGGCTTGGAACATCCTTGTGAATAACGTCCCACACACGTGCATGATCAATATCTGCATATCCATGGATCAGAATGTTGCGAAAACCGATGATCTGTCGATAGTTTGGCAATTGTGACGCCGTGTCAGGAAAATGCTTGGCAAGTTGGCTAACAGCTTCCCCGATGATTTCGAACTTTCTTTCCACCGCAGAATGCAAGAGCTCGTTTTCGGCATAAGCTACCGAATCAAAGTCACCGACAAAATCCTCTATTGAACGAATAGCCTCCGAAATATCCCAAAAATATGCAGCCTTATCTCGCTGCATAAATCATTTCCTTTGAGGCTTCGATGGCAGCCCGGACAATGGGATTTTTAACCGCGTTTGCTTCAATCAGGTCAACTGGCCGTCCAAGTAAATGCTCAAGCTCTTCACGTAGTCCAAAAAACTGCTCGAGAGGACCAAGATGATCAGCCTTGCCAAATTGCACAAGAAAATCAGCATCGCTGGTGACGATGTCAAAGTCTCCACCGCGTGCGGCAGAAC
>JANONM010000293.1:0-5289 GCA_031420855.1 Hyphomicrobiales bacterium | reverse complement strand
AGGAAAACCCCGCTCGGAAAACGCCGGTCGGATTTTGCCGAGGCGCCCGATGTGTCCGATGAACTTGACGAAATGATGGTGGAGAAGGAACCTGTCACCATCGTCTGTTCGGAAAAAGGCTGGATCAGATCAGTGAAGGGCCACATTGAGGATGCGTCCGGCTTGTCGTACAAGGATGGCGACAAAGGGCGTTTTGTCATCACTGCGATGACCACCGACAAGTTGATGCTGTTTTCCACTTCTGGCAAATTCTTCTCGCTTGAAGCGGGCAAGTTGCCAGGGGGCCGTGGACACGGCGAGCCCTTGCGGCTGATGGCAGACATTGACGCCACGGACCAGATTGTGGAATTGTTTATTCATCAACCCGGCACAAAACGCTTGCTGACATCAACCGATGGCGACGGATTTGTGGTGTTGGAAGATGAGTGCCTTGCCACCACGCGCAAAGGCAAGCAGGTTCTTAACGTCAAAGCACCCGCTGAAGCCTTGACATGTCGCAGCATCAGCCCGGATGCCGATCATGTCGCAACAATCGGTGAAAACCGCAAACTGCTGATTTTCAAGTTGTCAGAATTGCCCGAAATGTCCCGTGGCAAAGGTGTTCGGCTGCAAAAATTCAAGGACGGAAACCTGTCAGACGCCCAGTGCTTCAATTTGAAAACCGGCCTCCAGTGGACCGATTCGTCCGGCCGCGGCTGGACTGTTACCGAACTTTCCGAATGGATGGGTGAGCGCGCACAAGCTGGCAAATTGCCGCCCAAGGGCTTTCCCAAAACCAACCGTTTTGATTGAACCATGATTTTGTGAAGCTGGTTAATCTCTGCTTAGTCATGTCGGGTGATATAACTCGACAGGGCCGACTTCTTGTGTGCAGACCGAATGGCGAAGAAGGTTTTGTGGACAGCGGGCAATGAGCAGTTGGCAAAGATGGATCAAGGCTGGCGGCATTGTCACGCCTGACAACAACGACAACCAGATCCATTGGGTACCCTATCATCGCCTGATTTTTCCAAGCAGCAGGGGTCAAGGTCAGGCGGCGGTGAGCGTGGTTTCGGAAATCGCCAAAGTGGAATTTTCGGTCATATAAAACTTCGATGGGAACAGGTTTATTGCAATTTGGTAAGACAATATTCGCAATTCCAGCCTATCAGCAGTCATACAGTCCGTAATCTGGGGGCGGGCCAAATCACATATTGTAAAGTTTTGGCACATGGATACACAAGAATTTTGGCTCAGGAACGGCGAGATTGTCGCCCGCCCTGTAAAGGCAGACGGCAGCAACTATTCGGCCAAGGCACTGTTTGACAATCTCAATCTCATTCGGCTTGAGACGGGATCAGAGGGGACATCCTTGAAGTGGAACATGGCTGGTGCCAACTGGTCGTCATTGTTGTTTGCGCTGAATTTCGTCCACACCTGCATGGCTCCATTCAAATTGCGCTATTTCAACTCGGGCTGGTTTGAGGAAACGCTCCCGACTGCCCGGGAAACGGCAAACCGGGTCGAACAACTCCTGTTCAAAAGTGATATATATTTTTCTCAGCGCGCCTATTCAGCCGTCCAAATCCCGGATTTGAACATCATGTCGAACAGGTTGCGTGGTGCCTTGGAAAGTGGTTCGGTATCGGACGATGAGTCTGTTGTTTGCAGCATTGATACAAACCGGAAAATCTCCCACGTCGAACAAGTCGGGCGCAATTCTCTTGTCGCCAGCATATGGGGCGTTTCGCCGGTTTCGTTCCCCTGCATGTCCGGTCACAGCTATGACAGGGTTGTGTCCCAGTCATATTTTACCGCCGTCTCAACGGGCAGGCCGGTCTACGATCACGTATTGGCCGTCATGGTGAAGCCAGATGGTGAACACCACTGGTTGGGCTATCAGCGTGTCATCATCCCGGAGACCAAGGCCAGCGGCACCAAACGCCATGTCCGTGTCATCTCGGATCTGTCGCCCGTCAACATAAATCTGTTTTAGAGCGGTTCCTGGTCAGATGGAATCACAACCTTACCACCACCTCGTCATCCCCGCGAAGGCGGGGAACCAACTTTCCATCAGTTCGGCGCGTTGTAAGTTGGATTCCCGCCTGCGCGGGAATGACGTTACTTTGGGAACCAATTCAATCTAATCCGGAACCACTCTAGCTCAATTCGACGTCGGCTGCTCAGAGTTCTCGCCGCCCATCGGCATGGCGATTTCTGCCTCTTGCGAGGTCATCTCGGCGACAAGATTTTCCAGGGACTGCATTTCCGACGCCACAAGATATTCCATCGGTCCAATGCTGTCGGTTGACCATTGCCAGCGCAGGAAACCCCGTTCCAAAATCGAGTAACCCACACGGGTGAAGTGGCCATGATTGGCCATCTGGTTGGTTGCCAGTCCCCAAATGGCATCAGGCTGCCATTTGATCAGTGCCAGGATCAAACCGAGTTTGACAAAATGTTCGAACACCTTGCGGTTCTTGATCTGCTTGTCGACCCAGATTTCACCGTGATAGACCAGCTTGCCTGTCAACCTTTCCGAGAAGCTTCCAGCCGGAGGTTTGGCATGGGAAGGCACCATCAATTCCTGCCGCCGCATGTAGACACCGATCATGTAGGTCACGCACCAGTCTGCGAGGCTGGTATCGATCTCGTCAAACCGGAAAGCCTGGAGGCCAATCATTTCGCCAGCTTCATCAGTGAGATACATCCAGAAAGCCCGTTCGCGGTCAAACACGCAAACCTCATGGTCATGCATGGGAGAAGGCAAAGAACCCCGCAGTTTCATTTTGGCCGCATTGAAAGCTGCCATGTCACTCGAAGCCTGAACATTGATTTTCAATGCCTTCAATTCTGCCTCAAGCAAGCTTGCGGCGCGTGTGGCGTCCAAGGGGTGCGAAAGTCCGGATTTTTTCATCAAGGGTTCCTTTATGAAATGATAATTGGCCAAATTGCCAATTTTTCGCAAGTCCTGATTTGATCAGCTCCGGCGCAACATCCAACCGTCCGGTGACAGCCGTTCCTGAGGCAGGAAACGGCCCTTGTAAGTCATCTTGGGCGATCCAGCGACATAGAACCCAAGATAGGTATAGGGCAATCCCATGCGTTCAGTCCGGCGGATCATATCAAGAATGACGAAACTGCCCAGGCTGCGTTTCGCCATGGCGGGATCATAAAAACTGTAGATCAGTGAAACCCCATCGCCCAGCACATCAATCAGCACGGCAGCGATAAGCTCGCCATTCGGTTCATAAGCCGTCGGTGTCCGATATTCGACAATCCGGCTGTCGACCAACGTATCGTCAACCATGGCCGAAAAATCCAGCACCGTCATCCCGGCCATGCCACCTTCGGAATGGCGGTCATCAATATAGGTGCGGAACAACGAGTAGAGTTCGCTCGTGGCTTTGGCGGGCTTGACTGTCGAACTGACATCTTCATTTTGCCGCATGATACGCCTGAAACTTTTGGTCCAGTTGAAACTCTTGACGGGCACGCGTGTCGACGCACAGGCGCCGCAACCATCACACGCCGGCCGATAGGCAATGTTCTGGCTGCGCCTGAAGCCAGTTTGCGAAAGGTGGCTGTTGGTGTGGCGTGCATCCGGTCCTGCGAGATGCGTAAAAACCTTGCGCTCCAAGCGACCCGGCAGATACGGGCAGGGACTGGGCGCAGTAATGAAAAACTGCGGAAAATTTCGCCGTTCAATCGACATGGGGTGAAACAAACTCCTGAACCCCGATTATCACTGGAATGCAATTGTTTCGCAAGGCACCTCTGGCAATCCGGTGGTTTTGCTTTTAAGCACCTTGCAAAGGGAGACTGGCAATGGTGCAGGAAAAAGAAAATGTGGCATGGCTGGGACTGGGTGTCATGGGCTTTCCAATGGCGGGCCATCTGGCGGCCAAATCTGGAGCGTCGGTTTGTGTGTACAACCGCAGTTCTGCGAAGGCGGAGAAATGGCTTGAAACCCATGGCCATCGGTCTGCCGAGACGCCAAAAGACGCCGTCAAAGGAGCTGACTTTGTCTTCGCTTGCGTAGGTAACGACGATGATTTGCGTGCTATTACCATGGGGCCAGAGGGGGCTTTCCACGGCATGCAGCCCGGCAGCATTTTTGTCGATCACACCACGGCTTCAGCCGATGTGGCCCGCGAACTGCAAATTGAAGCCGCCAGCCGCCATATCGGTTTTATTGATGCACCGGTTTCAGGTGGTCAGGCAGGTGCCGAAAACGGCCAACTCACCGTCATGTGTGGCGGTGAGATCAGTGTTTATGCCAAGGCCGAACCCTTGATCATGCATTATGCCCGCATGTGCAAATTGTTGGGCCCCACGGGATCAGGCCAACTTGCCAAAATGTGCAACCAGATTGCCATTGCAGGCGTTGTTCAAGGATTGGCAGAGTGTATCCAGTTCGGCCAGAAGGCCGGCCTCGACATGCAAGCTGTAATCGATGTCATATCGAAAGGGGCAGCAGGTTCCTGGCAAATGGAAAACCGCCACAAGACCATGATCGCTGACAAATTTGATTTTGGATTTGCCGTTGACTGGATGCGGAAAGATTTGGGCATCTGTCTGGCAGAGGCAAGGCGCAACAATTCACAACTGCCCGTCACAGCGCTTGTCGATCAATTCTATGCCGAGGTCCAGGCCATGGGTGGCACGCGCTGGGACACGTCGAGCCTCGTCGCGAGGTTCAGGAAATAGCCTTCAGATTCTTTGCCACATCAAGGGCAAAATAAGTCAAAACCCCATCGGCACCCGCACGTTTGAAGGAGAGCAGGGCCTCGGTGATGACTTTCTCAGGATCAAGCCAGCCATTGTTGCAGGCAGCCATCAACATGGCGTATTCACCGGACACTTGGTAAGCAAATGTCGGAACGCCAAACTCGCGCTTCACCCTTGAAACAATATCAAGATAGGGCATGCCGGGTTTGACCATCACCATGTCAGCACCTTCGGCAAGGTCCAGCGCCACTTCCCGTAGCGCCTCGTCTGAATTGCCGGGGTCCATTTGGTAGGTTTTCTTGTCGCCGCGCAATGTGCCAGAAGAACCCACGGCATCCCTGAACGGCCCATAAAAGCCAGAGGCATATTTGGCACTGTAAGCCATGATCTGGGTGTCAACATGACCGCCGGATTCCAGTGCAGCCCTGATAACACCGATGCGGCCATCCATCATGTCCGACGGTGCGATGATGTCACATCCCGCCTGCACCTGAACGAGTGACTGTTTGACCAGCGCCTGCAAGGTCAAATCATTGGCGATTTCATCATTGACCAACAGTCCGTCGTGGCCGTGGCTGG
>JANONM010000292.1:0-3711 GCA_031420855.1 Hyphomicrobiales bacterium | reverse complement strand
TTGCTGGCAATGTCCCAGTGGTCGCCGCCGGAGGCATAGCCTGTGGCGCAGACATTGCGCGGGTTATCAAGGCAGGCGCACAGGCCGTGATGATGGGAACACGCTTTGTCGCATCCCATGAGTCAGGTGCCCATGCGGCATACAAGGCTGCACTTGTTGCCGCTGGACCCGATGACCAAGTCTACACCAATTGTTTTGACCTGGGTTGGCCCTACGCCATGCACGGCGTATTGCGAAACTCCACCTTCAATGCCTGGGAAGCGGCGGGTTGCCCCGCAGCACCTGACCGTCCCGGTGAAGGCGACATCATCTACCGCAATGGCTTGGAAGAACAACCCCGCTATTCAGACACGCCACCTGCCGAAGGTGCCGTTGGCGAACTGACGGCGGCCTGCCTTTATGCAGGTAAAGGTGTGGGCCATATCAAAAGTGTTTTACCAGCTGGCGACATCGTGACGGCGCTCTGGTCAGAAGCCCAATCACTGCTGTAGCGTCGCATCGTGGGCCAGCACGGCGTTTAGCAACACCTGCGTACCCGCCCCGCATTCTTCCAGTGTTGTCGATTCCGCTTCGTTGTGGGAAATCCCGCCGAGACAGGGAACGAAGATCATCGTTGTCGGAGCCACCCGGTTGATATAGGCCGCATCATGGCCAGCCCCTGACGCCATGTCGCGCGATGTGTAGCCAGCTTTCTCCACACCTTCACGCACACATTGAATCAGTTCTGGCGCAAATTTGACCGCCGGAGAATTCCAGATGCGCTTTTCTTCTAGTTCGACAGAAAGATCAGCGGCAATTTTGGGAAGCGCCGCTTGATAGTCGCGCTCCATCCGGTCCAGCACGGCTTCGTCGGGATGGCGCAAGTCCACGGTAAAGAATACT
Organism: Hyphomicrobiales bacterium; assembly: GCA_031420855.1. Lineage (GTDB taxonomy): Bacteria > Pseudomonadota > Alphaproteobacteria > Rhizobiales > Aestuariivirgaceae > Aestuariivirga. The sequence continues at coordinate 2,829 of JANONM010000292.1, read as the reverse complement.
TCACCCGGCACCACATTGCGCGAATTCGGCCGGTTTTCGATCAGGCCCACCGATGCCACTCCCGGCAGGTTTGCCATGCCCACCTGATGAATGGCTTCAATCATCCGCGCTGCTGCCAAGAGAGCGTTTTTCCTCAAACCCATGGGTGTCGCCCCCGTGTGGCTTTCTTGGCCGCGCACTGTCACCTCATACCAGCGCATGCCCTGCACGCCGGTGACCACACCGATCATTTTACTTTCGGCTTCAAGGATTGGACCTTGCTCAATGTGCAATTCAAACATGGCGGAGAACTTGATGGCACCTGCCTTGTGTTCACCCAGATAGCCGATGCGTTGCAACTCATCGCCGAACTTGATGCCCTGCCGATCTTCGCGCACATAGGCATATTCCGGTGTGAAGACGCCAGCATAAACCCCAGAGCACAACATGGCCGGGGCAAAGCGCGAGCCTTCTTCATTGGTCCAATTCACAATCATCAGCGGCGCGTTTGATTCATACCCCATGTCCACCAGCGTGCGCATGACTTCCAAGGCGCCGAGCACCCCTAGCACGCCGTCAAACTTGCCACCCGTTGGCTGGGTATCCAAGTGCGATCCCATGGCGATGGGGGCCATATCCCTGCGCTTGCCGGGCCGCGTGGCAAACATGTTGCCGACTTCATCGACATCGACAAGGCAGCCCAGTTTTTCACATTCCGCCTTGAACCAGTCGCGCACCCGCTTGTCTTCATCAGAAACCGTCAGGCGCTTGATGCCGCCCTTGGGCGTTCCACCGAAAGCTGCCGTTTCCATGATTGTATCCCACAGGCGTTGGGGATTGATGGTGAGATTGGTGTGTGCAGTCAAAACTGGCCTCCTTGGTTTTTTTGGAGTGTCCTCGAACGAGGGCCGCTGGATGGCTTGAAGCAAAGTCTGTCGCTGCTGCTCAGCGCCGACCTCGCCACCAAAGTTGCCCGCTCATGAAAAGCCCCGCTTATCCCCGCTTGGCAATATGCGGGGCATGCAGTGCCAAGTCGGCTGGCCCCAACCTGTTGGAAGCCGAGGCGAACTGGTGCCAATAGGGATAGATCAACGGTAACAGGCTGACATCATCCAGCATTTTGCGCTCTTCCGCCGTCAGAACCAGCGACACTGAAGCGAGGTTGTCCTTCAACTGCGCCTCATTGCGCGCGCCAATGATGATCGACGACACACCAGGACGCCCGGATAGCCACGACAGCGCAACTTGGGCAGCTGAGACTTTGCGCCCCTCTCCCACTTTCACCAGCGTTTCAATGATGCGGTAGAGCCTGTCCTCATCGCGGATCGGAGGTTCCGACCAGCCTGAGACATGGCGCGATATTTCGGGCGTCACACCCCGGCGGAATTTGCCCGAGAGCAACCCCCCGGCAATCGGACTCCACACCTGGATACCCACACCTTGATCGACTGCAATTGGCATCAGCTCATATTCGGCATCCCGCGCTTCAATCGTGTAATGGATTTGCTGGCAGGCGAATTTCTGGAAATTGTGCCGATCCGCAGCATTGAGACATTTCATGATATGCCAGCCCGAGAAATTCGAACAGCCGACATAGCGCACCTTGCCCTGCTTCACCAAAGTGTCGAGCGCTTCCATCATTTCCTCAACCGGCGTCAAGCCATCCCACTCATGCAGGAAATACAAATCGATATGATCACGCTTCAGGCGCTTCAAACTGGCTTCTGCTTCATGGATGATATGAAAACGGGAAAGTCCCTGTTCATTGGGGCCTGTGCCCATGGAAAAACGCACCTTGGTGCCCACCATCAACTGATCAGAACTGCCTTTGAGGATTTCGCCCAAGGCTTCTTCCGACTTGCCCGTGGTATAGGCATTTGATGTGTCGAGCATGTTGACGCCATGATCAACGGCAACATCGACAAGCCGCTTGGCATCCTTCACCGATGCACTTCCAATCTTGCCGAAATATCCATCGCTGGAAAAATTCATGGTGCCGAGTGTGTGCAGCGATATCTTGAGTCCTGAGCGGCCGAGTTGACGGTATTCCATGCTGTGATCTCCCTTTCAGCCATCTGGCCACGGCTAGAGCCCGCCGTCAACTCATCTATCGCGCATGAGGCCTTGCATTCCCGCCTGACCTCAGCCAAATCTGCGCACCCAATCAAGGTGCACGCTCTTGCAACAATTTCTGACCGAGAACCTTGTCCACGTCGCATCCCTCTTCACCCTGGTCTGCTACCTGTTTCGCAACCAGATCAAGCTCCGGGCCTTTGCGGCGGCTGGCGATGCCCTTCTCAGCCTGTATTACTACGCCAATTTCAATCCGCCCCTGTGGAACCCCATGGTCTGGACGCTGATCAACGTGGTGATCAACACCACGATGATCCTGCTCATCCTGCGGGATGGCCGTGCCTCCGACATGACCGACGATGAATTGCACCTGTTTCGACAACTGCCAAGCCTCAGCCCCGGCCAGTTTCGCAAACTTCTGAAAATCGGCAAATGGCACAAGGACGGGCCGGCAACCGTGTTGACAACAGAAGGAGAGCAGCTGGAGCAATTGCACTATGTCCTGCAAGGTCCGTTGCAAATCACCAAGGCGGGACGCATCATCAACATTGATCCCCGCCTGTTCATTGGCGAATTGGCCTTCCTGCGCAAACGTCCCGCCACCGCCACCGTATCAACCGGCGAAGGCGCCCACTACATTTCCTGGTCCCACACGGATTTACAGAAACTTCTCGACAAGGATCTCGACCTCAACAGCACCTTGCGACAAATCCTCGGCCTCGACATGGCCGAAAAAATGGCCAACAGCTGAGTTCAGCTTTTCTCCACCGGCTTGTA
>JANONM010000291.1:0-2691 GCA_031420855.1 Hyphomicrobiales bacterium | reverse complement strand
TGGAGAAGGTGCCCCAACGGGGCGGATGAGGTCCCTTTGGCGGTCAAGGACAATTGCGCCACTTGCAATAGCAACTATTGTTTGAGCACCGCTGGTCTCACTTCAACTCAATCTCGATAAAGGCATATTCGCCATCCGTCGCATTGATCACATCATGCTCCACCCCTTCATTGCGAAAATAGGGAAGACCCTTTTTCATATCGGCGAACGTGGTTCCGTCCTTGGTCTCAAGCCTGACCTTTCCATCCATCAGCGGCACCACGACATAATCATGGCCGTGGCGATGCCAGCCGGTGTTTTCACCCGGGGCAAACCGGTATTCCCAAACCGTGACACGTTCGTTGTCGAGGTGTTTGATAGCTTTTGCTGTTCCGTTCATATGTGACTCCTGCTTGACGTGTGGCTTTCAAATGCGCATTTAGAGGGCCTGCACAGGAGTTATAGCATGACATTTTCCGCCGTCGCTGCCAGACGCCAATCAATAGGTGTCAATGTGGCCAATGTCGGCGTGGGCGGTGGCGCTCCGGTTGCCGTTCAATCCATGACGAATACCGACACGGCAGATATCGATGCAACGGTGAAACAAGTAGCCGAACTGGCCGAGGCTGGATCTGAACTGGTGCGCGTGACAGTCGACAAGGAAGAAGCGGCAGCCGCCATTCCCGCCATCAAGGAAAAACTGCTGGCCATGCATGTGACTGCTCCGCTGGTCGGAGATTTTCATTACAATGGCCACCTGTTGCTGGAACAATATCCCGACTGTGCCAAGTCACTCGACAAATATCGCATCAATCCCGGCAATGTTGGCTTTGGTCAAAAGCAGGACCGTAATTTTTCGCAAATGATAGAGATTGCCAACAGGCACGACAAACCCGTGCGCATTGGCGTGAATTGGGGATCACTCGATCAGGCCCTGCTGACGCAACTGATGGACGAAAACGCGAAGTCTGCCAATCCCCTGCCGTCCCGTGCCATCATGCACGAAACCATTGTGCAGTCGGCCTTGCAGTCTGCGGCAAGGGCCGAGGTTTTGGGCATGGGGCGCAACAAGATCATTCTTTCGGCCAAATGTTCGGAAGTACAAGACCTGATCGCCGTCTACCGCATGTTGGGCAGCCGCAGCGATTACGCACTGCATTTGGGTCTGACCGAAGCAGGCATGGGATCGAAAGGCATTGTGGCCTCGACCGCTGCGCTGGCCGTGCTGCTGCAGGAAGGCATCGGCGATACCATCAGGATTTCACTGACTCCGGAACCCGGTGGTGACCGCACCCGTGAAGTCATCGTCGCGCAAGAAATCCTGCAAACCATGGGTCTGCGGGCCTTCGCCCCCATGGTCATCGCATGCCCGGGATGCGGCCGCACGTCATCAACGGTTTTTCAGGAACTTGCCCAGGATATTCAAATCTATGTGCGCACGCGCCTGCCGGAATGGAAAGTGCAATATCCCGGATTCGAAAATCTGACACTCGCTGTCATGGGCTGCATCGTCAATGGTCCGGGCGAATCGAAGCACGCCGATATTGGCATTTCTCTCCCCGGCACAGGCGAATTGCCAACAGCTCCTGTCTACGTCGATGGCAAGAAGGTGAAGACCTTGCGCGGCGAAAACCTCTCCGGCCAGTTCAAGGAAATCGTCGAGAACTATGTCAGCAACCGGTGGGGGCAGGGTGTCTGAACCAGCGGAATTTCCGATGACGTCAAAAGAGTTTTTGACGAAAGCCGACAATTTTTTGCAGCGTGGCGACATTGTGTTGTCGCGCAGTCCTACATTTACAAGTTGGCTGATCCGGCACACCACAGGCTCCAGTTTCAGCCATGCCGCATTGGTGTTTTTTGTCGCCCAACCGGAAGCCGGTTATCATAGCACATTTTTGCTCGAAAGCGTTCGCTCTGGCGTCGGCTTGGCCAATCTGCGCAACTACCTTGCAGGACGCCACCCGAAAACTGAAATCGCTGTGTTGCGACTTGCCGATGCTGCATATGGCGAGGCGTTCTTCAAGGATGTTCGCCGCCTGATGCTCGATCACGTGAAGTCGGGATATGATTTCAACACGGTCTGGCGTTTGGGATTATCGGCTGTGTTCGGCATGCGACTGACGTGGTCACGGCTGCGTTTGGGCAACGCCACGGCCATGCAGGATGCCATGGCGCGCACCAAAGCGAGGGTCAACAAGTGGATACCTCCGCAATTCATTTGCTCGGGCTTTATCCAGTATGGATTGGTGAAAGCGGCAGTGCGGGCGGGCTTGCCAACGGCACCAGTGATTTTCCGGGAAGGCCTTGATGAACGCAGCGGCAATGCCCTGCTGGCTGTTACGCCGGAAGACCTTGCAACAACCAGGAAATTGCGCTGGCTTTTTGTGGCACGGCGCGGCTGGGTCTACCGGGCCTATAACCTCGAGGATGGTGAGTTGACTATTTCCGGCGGGAGACAATGAACGAGGCTGTAGCCACAAGCATCCGGGATTTTTCACCATAGGGTTGAAGTGTCACAACAGCTTTTTCAACAAGCCTGGCTGCTTCAATCCTGGCACCCTCAAGGCCCAATAAATCCACAAACGTCGCCTTGCCCTTGCCGCTGTCTTTTTGTGTCGCTTTGCCCAGGGCGTCACTTGAAGACTCAACGTCCAGAATATCATCGGCAATCTGGAAGGCGAGGCCAATATGATCTGCATACTGACGAAGCAG
>JANONM010000290.1:0-5209 GCA_031420855.1 Hyphomicrobiales bacterium | reverse complement strand
TCCTGAACCAATTTTACCGGTTCATACACAACCCGCTTTGCCTCATCGTCGTAGCGCACTTCGACATAGCCCGTTGTCGGGAAGTCTTTGCGCAGGGGATGCCCCTGGAAACCGTAGTCGGTGAGAATCCGGCGCAGGTCGGGGTGGCCGGAGAACATGATGCCGAAGAGGTCAAAGACTTCGCGTTCAAACCAGTCAGAGGCCTTGAAGGAAGGAATGGCTGATGGCACCACATCGCCTTCGCCTGCCTGCACCTTCACGCGGATACGGCTGTGTTTGTAGGGGCTGAGCAGGTGATAAACCACGTCGAAACGTTTTTCGCGTTCGGGATAGTCAGCGGCTGTAAGATCGATGAAGCAGACGAAGCGGCATTCGGGATCGTCACGCAGAAAGGTGAGCACGTCGTTGATTCTTTCGGCGTCTGCCAAAACTGTCAATTCACCAAAAGACTGGGAAGAACTGATGAGCGCGTTGCCGAGTTTGGCCGCGAGATGCGCTGCTAATATGTTGAAATCAGTTGCCATGGCTCAGCGCTCGATCGTGCCGGTGCGGCGGATTTTCTTTTGCAGCATCAGGATGCCGTAGAGCAATGCTTCAGCTGTCGGTGGGCAGCCAGGGATATAAATATCCACGGGAACGATGCGATCACAGCCGCGCACCACTGAATAGGAATAATGGTAATAGCCACCACCATTGGCGCAGGATCCCATGGAGATGACGTAGCGGGGTTCCGGCATCTGGTCATAAACCTTGCGGAGCGCCGGTGCCATTTTGTTGGTGAGGGTGCCCGCCACAATCATCACGTCGGATTGGCGTGGCGAAGCGCGGGGCGCAAAGCCGAATCGTTCCACGTCGTAGCGCGGCATCGACGTGTGCATCATTTCAACGGCACAACAGGCCAAGCCGAAGGTCATCCACATCAAGGAGCCGGTGCGGGCCCAATTGATCAAGTCATCGGTTGAGGTGACAATAAAACCCTTGTCACCGAGTTCGGCGTTGATCTCGGTAAAATACTCGCGTTGCATGTTGTTCATGTGGGGCGTGGCGGTTTCGATCAATCCCATTCGAGGGCTCCTTTGCGCCATTCATAAATAAACCCAATGGTCAGCAATCCCAGAAACACCATCATTGACCAGAAGCCAAAAATCCCGATTTTGCCCAAGCTGACGGCCCAGGGAAACAGGAATGCCACTTCAAGATCGAAAATGATGAAAAGAATCGACACCAGATAAAACCGCACATCAAACTTCATGCGGGAATCGTCAAAGGCATTGAAGCCACACTCATAGGCCGAGAGCTTTTCCGGGTCTGGGTTGCGATAGGCAATCAGCATGGGCGCAATCATCAGCGCGCATGTAATGCCGCCTGCAACGGCCATGAAAATGGCAATCGGCAGATAGTCTTGCAGCAGTTCCGACATAGGGCCTCCGGTCGGGCGATTTGATTGCCCCATTCCCGCCGCGTTGGTAGCGCAGCCGCCCTTGCACCGCAAGCTTTTCACGCTGATTTTGTCCGGATATCGGCTTTTCCAAGGGGGTCCGTGACAATATGTCAAAATTCCTGCTAGAAGGGAATCAGCCGGGGCGGCCCTTTTAACAACGGATTTGACCATGAAAAAAATATTTGCTTTGGCCCTGGTTGCCGCAACCTTCGCCATTTCACAAGCTCGCGCCGAAGTTATCGACGTTTCCACCATCAAGTGTTCCGACCTCACGGCGATGACCACCGATGATGCCAGCTACCTTTTGATCTGGCTGCATGGCTATTTTGGCGGCAAGGCTGAAGACACGACAATTGACTTGAAGTCGTTTGAAACAGTGGCCGGTGAAATGGGCGCAAAATGTGTTGAAAATCCCGATCTCGGCATCATGACGGCGGTGCAGCAAGTCACCCAGTAAAAACCAAAAGGCCACCCGCTGGGGTGGCCTTTTCTGGCGGTATTGAATGGCGCGAAAGACGGGGCTCGAACCCGCGACCTCCGCCGTGACAGGGCGGCGCTCTAACCAACTGAGCTACTTCCGCAATTCAATGGTGCGGGAATTAGATGACGCCTCCTGCCCTGTCAAGCACTTGGTTTTGTTGGGCATGGCAGGACCGTGATGGCTATTCCCCAGCTGTTGCTCTATCGACGGGCCATGGCAATTTTCAGGAATCGGCAGTTCAATCTGATCTATATCCATGCTGCCTTGCAGGCTTTTGCCATGCATGGCGGCGAGGCCTTTGCTTTTGTCTATCTGCTGAAAGCCGGCATTCCGGTCCACGTTGTGTTGTTTTGCATCGGGGCGTTGTTTGCCAGCCGACTGATGTTTCGCAAATTCGTGTTGCCCACAGCCAAACGCTTCGGCCTGCGCAACGCCTTGATTTTTGGCATTTTGCTTGAGGCTCTGACATACCCTTTGCTGTCACAGGTGAGCGAAGTCGGGGCCCTGCTGGTGGCCTATCTGGCGATGTGGGCGATCAGCAGCAGTTTCTATTGGACCACTTATCACGCTTTCGTGGTGATGGTCGGTGATGACGAAAGCCGTGGTGCGCAAGTCAGCATGATGGAATTCATCGGCATGTTCATCGGCATCATCGCACCGATTTCAACGGGCCTGATGTTGTCTTATTTCTCCCCGCTGGTGGCATTCGGCGTGGTGGGCATTGGCATGGCTTGCTCGGCAATTCCCTTGATGTTCACGCCCAACTTGCGTGTGGCCGATGTCATGGCCATGCCAAGCGACGTGTTGCGGCAGGCACGGCTGGTCTTGTTCACTGACGGCCTTCGCAGCGGCACGTTTCATTTCACCTGGCTGATCGCGCTGTTCATCACTTTGGGATCAAACTTCACAGCCTTTGGCGGTGCCATGTCTCTGGCTGGCATTGTCGGTGCAATGGCGGGTTTGTTCCTTGGCAAATCCATTGATTTGGGCAGGGGTAAAAAGGCAGCACAAATTGGATTTTCGGTTCTTGCTGTTGCTGCTTTGGCCCGTGCGGTCGGATATGCTGAACCGTGGACTGCCGTTCTCGCCAATGCCATGGCGGCGATTGCCTGGCCGATTTATGCCACAGCCTATAACTCCCGTGTCTATGTCCTCGCTCAACAATCTCCCTGCCCGCTGCGCTTTCACGTGATTGCCGAGGGTGGTTGGGATTTTGGCACGGCCACCGGTTGTTTTGCGGCTGCGGCACTGACGTACTTCGGCTTCAGCTTTTTCTGGCCCCTGGCTTTGGCCTTGGTGGCTTGCGCCCTGGGCTATTGGGTGCTGGCGGCAACGTTTGAAAATGAAAGTCCGGTTGGTGCAGCCTAAAACGCGCTGCCATCCCCAAACAAATTGCCCATAGCCGCGCGGGCGCGGCCTTTCAGTGGCTCATTCAGCGGCGAGAGAATCCCAATCCGGTTTGTCGTTGTCGATCGTCGGCATGCACAGTTGACGGTGTCTTTTTATCACTCATGTGATTTTTGCGGTTTTTGCTTCAATCTGTGAAATGGCATCAACCACCGCATCGAATGTCAGCAATGTTGAGGCGTGTCGCGCCTTGTAATCGCGCACGGGTATCAGCGCTTCCAACTCAGACCATTTGCCTGATGGGGGATCGCCTTGTTCCTTGAGCATTTTATACATTTGTTCGCGCAAGTCCTTGAGTTCGCCAGCCGATGATCCCACGACGTGCCGCGCCATTATCGACGAAGATGCCTGACCCAATGCACAGGCTTTGACGTCATGGCCAAAGTCGGTCACCGCGCCATCTTTCAGTTTCAAATCAACGGTGATTTTTGAGCCGCAAAGCTTGGAGTGGGCAACGGCAGTGGCATCCGGGTTTATAAGGCGGCCCAAATGCGGAATGTCTGCCGCGTAGGCCAGAATCTTTTTGTTGTAAACGTCATTGATCATGGCCATATCCTGCAACTGAAAAGCGTCTGGCTGGTTTGAAGCTCATGTTAGCCCATGATATGGGGAGCGGAAATGCCAAATTCAGCCGTGGTTCAAAAAATCCATGGCCGGCAAGTTGACGTAACATGGTTTCCGGAAACAATAGACGCAAGGAAGCACAATGATGGATGCCAAAGTAAACGCGAAACCGTTGGGCAAATCCTTCGAAAAACCAACCGAAGATGAGGCTGAAGCTGCGGTACGTACGCTGCTTGCCTGGGCTGGTGACAATCCCAACCGTGAGGGTTTGCTCGATACGCCGCACCGCGTCACCAAAGCCTACAAGGAATATTTTGCCGGATACGGCCAAGATCCTGCTGATATTCTCACGCGTGTGTTTGAGGAAGTTGGCGGCTATGACGATATGGTGATGTTGAAGGACATCGCTTTCGTGTCGCATTGCGAACATCACATGGCGCCGTTTTTTGGCCGGGCCCATGTGGCCTATTTGCCGAATGGCGGGGTTGTCGGGATTTCAAAAATCGCCCGCGTCGTTGACGCCTTTGCCAAACGCCTGCAGACCCAGGAAACCATGACGGCAGAAATCGCCAATGCCATGTTGGACAATCTTGGTGCGCGCGGCGTCGGGGTAATGCTGGAGGCGGTTCATACCTGCATGTCGATGCGCGGCGTGCAGAAGCATGGCGTGTCGACGGTTACAACGCAGTTTGTGGGTGAATTCAAAACCAATCCGGTGCTGCAAACCCGGTTCATGGAGCAAATTCGGGCGCCGCGTGTCGGGTTTACATTGTGAATTCAGGAGAAAGTCTCGAACTGAATTTGAAGTACAATGGCCAGGGACTCGTCGGTGCGATCATTGTTGATGCCACTGACGGGGCAGTGTTGATGTTTGCCCACATGAATGCCGAAGCCTTTGCTGCGACCCAGCTTACGGGCTTAATCCACTTCTGGAGCAGATCACGCGGCAAGCTCTGGATGAAGGGCGAAACCTCCGGCGAAACATTCCGGGTTGTTGAAATGCGCGTGGATTGTGACCAGGATTGTTTGTTGGTGACAGTTGAAGCGCAAGGTGTTGGGAACGCCTGCCATACGGGTCGGCGGAGTTGTTTCTATCGAGAGGTTGAGCGCGGCGGTTTGAAGATGAGCGACGGAAGATAAATATGATTTTCCGTTTTCAAACTGTACTTCTTGCTTGAGCAAACTTGATCAGAAATCGCAAACTGTCCCCACCTCCGGCCTTCGGCCACCTCCTCCCCGATGAAGAAACGGGTTGGAGGGTGAAGTCAGAAACTGCCCTCCAACCTGCCCCTTTGGCGGGGAGGAGGTGGCCGGAG
>JANONM010000289.1:0-2375 GCA_031420855.1 Hyphomicrobiales bacterium | reverse complement strand
GTGCCCCGAAGGGGCGGATGAGGTCCCTTTGCCGGACGCAAGCGACAACCCGACAAAGCAGTGCAATCTACTTTGAATCAACCAGCTTGCAGGCCCGTTTCTGGTCGGGCTTGTAGGTTTCATAATCGCCGCCGCGTTCACATTCCTGCAGGGCCATTTGTTCGGCATCGGACTTGTATTCCCAACTGGTGATCACAAAGCCCTGGGGCTTGTCACCGGGTTTTGCGGCAGGCCGAATGGCGAAGGCGCTGTGCATCGGCGCTGTCTTATAAGTATTCGCCTCGGACTTGAGTTCAGCTGGAATTGGTCCCAGCCATTTCTCGAATGACGTATTGTAGTTTTTGACATTGAGGAATTTGCTGACGGCATCCATCACATTCTGGTGCCAGATGGCCGTGAAGTGATCCATCTTCTTGACTACCACAAACGAGCGGTTTTCGTTGTTGGCATAATTTGGGCAATTTTCCTTCACCACGTCTTCAGTGATCGGACGCGTTTCACCACCAAACTTGACGTATTGATCTTCCTCGCCGATCACCATGAGAACCGGCGTGTTTCTCTTGATGGCATCTTGGCCACACCAATCACCGCTGAGAATGACGCCATCAACACCAAAGTCATGAATCTGCGCCACCCGGGCCCCTTGCGAATGCCCCCAGATGTAAATGGGCTTGGTCACGAATTTCTTTTCAAGCAGGCCCAGGGTGCGAATGGTCTGGTTGACACGCAACCGCAAAACCTCATCAACTTCCGCGTCGGTACCCTTGCCCGGACAGACTTCCGGATGCGGATCTGCGAAACTGTCAGGCTGCACAACGGCAATATTGCGTGACTTGAAGAAACGGTACCAGCTCTGCGTCCAGTCGGGCGGCACGATGCCCGGAACGTCACAACCATGCAACGCCAAAACGATGGCATCGGCTTTTGCCAAATCTCCGACAATGATTGAATTGTTGAGTGGCTTGTCAGGAAGCGGCAGGACAACCGAACCAATTGCAGGCGGACGCTTGATTTTCCAGACATATTCACCATCAACAGCCAGCAATTCACAGGTTTGCGAGTCCGTCTTTTTCAAATCACGGTCAACCCTGGCATTGCATTCTTTCAGCGCTGTGGCTTTGGCATCAAACGTTGTTTCATGGTCATAGGCAAACCAGCCGAGATAGTTTTCGCCAATGGCATAGGCACTGTGGCGCTCTTCCTGCACATAATCATTGAAGTCCATTTCGGTATAGACATCGAACATGGTGGGCATGCCTTCTGCCACAGCCAAGGGCCCGTTCGTTAGAACAGCATACGTAGCCGAAACACAAATACCCGTCAGTTTCCAAAAATTCCGCATCTGCTTCGCTTCTGTTCTAAAAAGGTCCAAGTCCCAACTTTGCCGATAGGCGTCATTTTGTCCAGATATCCGGGAATACATGAACCCGTGCTGAACCAACAGCCCGACAGCCGTTAACCAAGTCCCTAAAGTTTTACTTAACTTGTTCCAATCTGAGTCACTGCGGCCTTTACAGATTCCGGCATCTGATTTACCTTTCATTAACTCTTGAGGCGATGGGGTGGCGAAATATGGCCCTTCTTGAGAGTAGCGTGAAGCAGCCCGAGGCGACTTCCGCAATCTGAGTGAGTTGGGAGTTGCGTATGAAGTCTGTGAGTTTTGCCATTGCCATGGTGCTTTCAACCCAACTTTTTGGAGTGGTTGAAGCTGCAAGCCCGGCAAAACCGCTGGTTTTTGCAACGGAATATAACCAATCACTGCCGCCCGTGGGCTTTGTGAAGTTTTGTGCCGCAAATCCCGCAGAGTGCAAATCGGTGGGTCGCCGCGCCGATCGTTTGGTCATGCAATCCCAGCATTGGGCGGCGCTTTACGAGGTCAATACCAAAATCAACACCAACATTGCCCCCATGAGCGATCAAGAACTCTACGGTGAAGTGGAACGTTGGGCCTATCCAGTAGATGCAGGTGATTGCGAAGACTATCTGTTGCTGAAAAAGCGCGAGCTGGAAAATCTGGGTTTTGACTCAGGTGCGCTGTTGATCACTGTTGTGCTCGATGAGCGCCACGAAGGCCATGCGGTTTTGACGGTTGCGACCAAGGCTGGTGACTTCATATTGGACAACCGCCGCAATGAAGTTCTGCTGTGGAGTGAAACCGGCTACACATTCTTGAAGCGCCAATCCCAACAGGATCCAAGGCGCTGGATGGCCCTGACCGAAACCAGGACCAGTGGTGCCATTACAGCTTCAGGCAATTGAGTGCGGGGGAATTTTGCCCCTTACTACACATCAACCAGACGCAAATAGGGCTTCACAGTTTTCCAGCCTTGCGGGAATTTTTCCTTGGCGGCTTCGTCTGAAATTGAGGCCAGGAT
>JANONM010000288.1:0-1930 GCA_031420855.1 Hyphomicrobiales bacterium | reverse complement strand
TTGGCCCCCGTCCTTATAAGGCGCTGCTTCAATCAAGAAGCCCTTGTACTCCAGCGTCTTGACCGCCCCCGCAGCCGAAGCGCCTTCGCTGGATGAAAACCACTTGGACCAGAAAGCCATTTGCCCATTCCCTTCGTACACCAATTTGTGATCGAACTTGTTACATCAAAGTCGTATTACCACGTCAATCAACTATACGAAAAACCCAAGGAGAGCACCAATGTTCATATCCCCAACCCCGGATTTTATCCGCATGGATCGCCGCAAATTCCTCGGTGTCGCCTCAGCCCTGATCGCCGCTGGTGTCCTGCCACACGCGGCCCTTGCACTGGCCGGCCCGCACAATTTCAAACATGGGACTTTTGACCTCACGGTGGTCAGCGATGGCACCCTGCAATTGCCCCTCGCCATTGTCAGCCCCGATGCCAAGCCGGAAGAACTGAAAGCCCTGATGGGTGCTGCCGTACAGGCGGGCGATGTATTTGCGCCTGAGGTCAATGTCGTCCTCGCCAAGTCCGGTGCTGACCTGATCTTGTTTGACACAGGCGCAGGCGGCGGCATGGGCAAAACCGCTGGCATGTTGCTGGAAAGCCTGAAAGCCGCCGGACTTGATGCCGGGGCCATCACCAAAGTGGTCTTCACCCACGCCCACCCCGATCATTTGTTTGGCGCTGTTGGCTCCGATGGAAAATTGACCTTCCCCAACGCTTCATTCCACATGGCCGAAAATGAAGTGAATTTCTGGTCTGCCCCCGATCTCGCCGCAAAAATGCCCGAAGCCATGCAAGGCATGGTCAAGGGCATTCAGGGCCAGTTGACGGCCATCAAAGACAAGCTCACCACCTTCAAACCCGGCGTTGAACTGCTGCCGGGCATTGCCGTCATCGACACCGCAGGCCACACACCGGGACATGTGTCCTTCGAACTCGCAGGCGGCGACGGCCTGATTCTGGTGGGCGACGCCATCACCGTGCCAAGCGTTTTCTTTGCCCACCCCGAATGGAAATTCGGCTTCGACTCAGACGGCGCAACCGCCGGCAAAAACCGCAGGAAACTCCTCGACATGGCAGCCTCAGCCAAAAAACAAATGCTCGGCTACCACTGGGCGTATCCGGGCTTGGGACGTGCGGAGGCGAAGGACGGGGCATTTGTTTATGTGGCGGGGTGAGGATTGGCAGCGTGAATGAAATGAGCAGCCCCGGGTGACCGGGGCTGTTTTATTGTCTGGTTCGACAAGGTTTATTTTGTGGAGTGTCACCGAAATCTTTTGTGGAGTGTCACCGAAATCTGTCGGCCACCTTCTCCCGCGAAAAGGCGCGGGAGAAGGCAATTACATCAAAAATTGCATGCTTGATTTTGTCGCCTTCTCCCGGATGATTGTCCGGCAGCAGGTCCAGCGCCATTGCAGATATTTTAGCCAGCAGCCCGTCAAGTGTCGGTGAATCCGCAGCAGCCGGTATCGCATCACAATGACCACACCAAACCGAAGCCTCGTGGTCCCAAGCGGCAGAAATATTGAAAATGACAGGTTTAGTCACGGTGCCCTCGGTGAAATTGGCTATAGCCATTTGTGGTTTGATGCCTGTGATATATCGACATAGTCATAAAACTTTTGGTATTCAATAGTGGCGGATTACCAGCAGATCGACATGACTTGAGTTCGTCATTCGGGATGGGTTTGTTTCAGCGCTCGCCGTTCCTAAATCTGCCCCTCAAGCGATTTTTCCAGCAATGTGATTTCGTCCGGGGTCAGGTCGAAGGCGGCGTAGACCAGGGTGTTGATGTCGGCTTCTGCCGCCATGATTTGCGCGGTGAGGGCTTTTACCTTTTGGGCTTCACCTGCGAGATAATTCTCCCATTCCGCCCGCTCTTTGACAGGGATTGTGGTTTTGAAGGCTTTTTTGATTTCGGCCTGAAAGCTGGTGAAATC
>JANONM010000287.1:0-5447 GCA_031420855.1 Hyphomicrobiales bacterium | reverse complement strand
CCGCGAAACGGAATTCCTGAAAAATTCGATACGTCCATTTCAACCACATTCCATGTTGGTCGATTGAAGCGAAGCGTGGCGCAGGCAGCGGAATCAATCTCGACCAAGGCCGCATGATGAAATCCAGCCAGTTCCAATCCCAGAGCCTGCCCGCCCGCACCACTACAAATTTCAAGCGAAGTCAGCGCCACGAAGTTTCGTCCATTTCATCATTGCTTGCAGGAACATATTATGAACATGTCGCGCTTGTAAACCAATTTGTTAAAACCCGCACAGCAGCAGATCCAAGTTCACTTGCGGGCAAGTCAATTGCCATGTGCGTGGAGCGGTAGTTACTTCATCACCACCGCAATTCCACCCCTGCCTGCTCCTGCAGGTAGCCTATAACGCCGAACAGGTTTCGGGCCTGCGGGTTTCCGTTTGGCCCGAACATCCGGATGAGACTCTTCGCGGGCGTATCGATAGCGTCGGCAAGTTGTTCAAAGCCGACCGTTGCCTTGATGTAGTCGCGCAAAATAGCTTTGCCCGTTTCAACATCCCCAGCCAGCATGGCATCAACACCCTCACGCAACAGCGCATCGGCAAAAGCCTTGTCATTGGTGATGCGCTTTTGCACCAGCTCTTTGAAATTCTTTGTCAGTACCATGGGGAACTCCTCAATGTTTCTAGTTTCAAGCTGCCGTAGCCATCCGCCGCGGCAGTTTTTGAATGACTTTGCCTGCAACGATTTCAGCCATCCTCAGATCATGGGAGCTTTGCAGATTGAGCCAGAACAGCGGGCTGGTGCCAAACCAATGGCCTAAACGCAGTGCAGTATCTCCCGTGATGCCGCGCTTGCCTTTGACGATTTGCGTGATGCGGTTGGCCGGAACCTTGACTTGACGTGCCAGTTCGGTTGGTGAGACGCCAAGTTCCAGAAGTTCATCGGCAAGAATTTCACCGGGGTGAATTGCGGGTCGTGCCATGGTAGGTTCTTTCCTAACGATTATAATCTACTATTTCGATGACCAATAATGCCTCGGACAGTCAATCGAAATCAATGCCAAGTGAGTCGTCATTCCAGCCAAGCGTAGCCCTTGCGGAGCGCGAGCTGGAACCCCGCTTCCTTTCAAGGAGTTGAGCTTGTCATCACCAAAGCTGGTTTCCAAATCGCCCGCGATAGGGCGGGCGTTTGGAATGACGGAATTTCGAGTTATGTTCGGCACCCGGCAATACATCGCAAAGAAGTGTTTTCCACTTGCTGTCAACACTGTAGAAGGTTCCGCACGGACGAACAAAGGAACTGCGCCTTGCACAAAGACGACCTTCTGGCACTTCACACTGCGGGCATCATTGATGCCGCCAAGCTGGCTGAAATTTCGGCTTTTCTGGTGGGCCGCGCGGGAAAAGCTGAGGCTTCGGGTCCCCGTTTCGATCTTACCCATGTGCTCTGGTATGTCGGTGCCCTCATCATCATCGGGGCCATGGGCCTGTTTACCAATGATGCCTTCAACCGCATGGGCGGCTGGGCGCTGACGGCCTGCGGTCTGGCCTATGCGGCTGTCGCTGGTCTGGCTGGCCACTATCTCTGGACCAAAAAATCCCTGCACATTGCCGGTGGGCTGCTGATTGCCGTTGCTGTCTCCATGGTGCCGATGATCATTTATGGCATTCAGGATGCGCTTGACCTGTGGAAATACGCGCAAGGCGACCCCGGTGAATATCGCAACGTTTTTCCCTATATCCATGGCAGCTGGATCTACATGGAAATCGCAACCGTTGCTGTCGCGGCCCTTGCTGCCTGGTTCTACCGCTTCTCCTTCATCCTGTTGATCGCCGCTGTGGCGCTTTGGTTTTTTTCCATGGATGTTGCCATCTGGTTCCTGCGCACACCACTCAATGTCAGCGACTACAATTTTGATTTCAATACACGACGCATGGTCTCGATCATTGTGGGCCTGATCGTCATCCTTGCAAGCTGGGCCATGGACCTGAAGCGACGTGGGCATTCCGACATGGCCTTCTGGCTGCACATCGCAGGCGCTGCCGCCTTCTGGGGTGGACTGACAGCGAGTGATGGCGGCACTGAACTGCAGAAATTCATCTATCTGCTGATCAACGTCGGGCTGTTGGGATTGAGCCTGTTTCTCGACCGCCGGGTCTATGCCGTCTTCGGTGGTATGGGCATCGCCACTTATCTCGGCCAACTGGCTTTCAACACCTTCAAAGACATGATCCTGTTTTCCTTCGCGCTTTCCGCCATCGGATTGTTGATTATTTTTCTGGGGCTGATGCTGCATCGCAACCGCGGTCGACTTGTCAGAAAACTCGACGAAAGTTTGCCTGAAGGGTTGAAGCGTTTGCGGCCCGGAAATCGCTGACAGGACCTTCATGGCCCGCAATTTTGCACATCGCTGGCCAAGCCATCACAAAAACCGTGCAGGTTGACTATTCTGCTGATATGAAATTGTCAGAACAATAACGGGAGAGACGACATGACACGCATTGCATTGGTCACAGGTGGTTCGCGCGGCATAGGCGCTGCCGTATCAAAGGCCTTGAAGGCGCAGGGTTGCACAGTTGCCGCCAGTTACGCCGGCAATGATGACGCCGCCAATGCCTTTAAAGCCGAAACCGGAATTCCCGTGTTCAAGTGGGACGTGTCGAATTACCAGGCTTGCGTTGACGGTATCAAATCAGTCGAAGCCGCCCTTGGTCCCATTGACGTTCTTGTCAACAACGCCGGTATCACCAAGGACGCCATGTTCCACAAGATGACGCCTGAGATGTGGAGCGCCGTCATCAACACCAATCTGAATTCCCTTTTCAACATGACGCAACCGATTTGGGGTGGCATGCGGGATCGTGGCTTTGGCCGCATCATCTGCATCTCCTCCATCAATGGCCAAAAAGGCCAGATGGGCCAGGTCAACTATTCCGCTGCCAAGGCTGGCGAATTGGGCTTTGTCAAAGCCCTGGCCCAGGAAGGGGCAGCCAAGGGGATCACCGTCAATGCCATTTGTCCGGGCTACATCGGCACCGAAATGGTGCGCGCCATTCCGCAGGATGTGCTGGAAAAGCGCATTCTCCCCCATATTCCCGTAGGCCGCCTGGGCGAACCTGAGGAAATTGCCAGAACCGTGGCGTTCCTTGCCGCCGACGACGCAGGCTTCATCACGGGTGCCACGCTTTCGGTGAACGGCGGACAATACATGGTTTGATGCCAATTCCTGCCATCACGCCGCATCGCCACTCATGAAACTGGAAGCCAAAGGTCTGGCCTGCGAGCGCAATGGCAGGCTGCTCTTCCAGAATCTTGATTTTACCCTGGCCTCTGGCGACATGGCGGAATTGCGCGGTCCAAATGGGGTTGGCAAATCTTCCCTGCTCCGGGCCATGGCCGGACTGGTGCCGTTGTCGGCGGGTGTCATGAGATTGTCGGGTGAAGTCGATATTCCTTTGCCCTCACGCCTGCATTACATCGCCCACAGCGATGCCATGAAACCTGCGATGACCGTGGAGCAAAATCTTCAGTTCTGGTGTGATGTGCTGGAAGGCAAATCCATTGCAAACGCCTTGAAGGCCTTCGATTTGGAAAGCCTGCGCGGCGAACCCGTGCAATTGCTGTCAGCGGGCCAACGCCGCAGGCTGTGCTTGAGCCGCCTCTTCGTGGCCAACCGTCCCCTCTGGCTGTTGGATGAGCCAACCACGGCGCTTGATGCCACATCACAAAACATCCTGATTGTGCGTATCCAGCAGCATCTGGCAGGGGGCGGATTGGTGATTGCCGCAACCCATGGCGACGTCGGCGTAACCGCCAGCACGCGCATTGATTTGTCGGGATCCACCCGGTGAAGGCCTTTCTTGCCATTCTCAAGCGCGACATTTACCTCGGCCTTCGTCAGGGCGGAGGTGCAGGCGCTGGACTTGCCTTCATGCTGAGCGTGTTGGTGCTCATTCCCATTGCCGTCGGCCCCGACCAGAACCTGCTGCAACGTCTGGCCCCCGGCGTCATGTGGCTGGCCTTGCTTCTCGCGGTATTGCTGACCAGCGAAAAGATTTTCCAGCAGGATTTTGAAGACGGTACATTCGATGCGCTGGTGGGTGCAAATCTGCCACTGGAATTGACCGTGCTGGCCAAGGCCCTGGCCCACTGGATTTCCGTCAGCCTGCCACTGGCCTTGATGGCCCCCTTCCTCGGCATCTTGATCAATATCGACATGTCAGCCCTGGCGGTTCTCTGGATGGCCATGACCCTGGGCTCCCTCGCCTTGTCGCTGCTGGCTTCAATCGGTGGCGCGATCACCGCAGGCTTGCGGCGCGGCGGCTTGCTGGTCGCCTTGCTGGTCATGCCGCTTTATGTGCCCGTCCTGATTTTCGGACTTTCCGCCACCCTTGCCCAAAACGGACCATCAGGCGCTGGCAATTCACTGATCGTGTTATTGGCTCTCACCATGATCAGTCTTGCCATTCAACCCTTCGCGGCGGCTGCGGCTTTGCGGGCCTATCTCAAATGAACAATCCGGGTTAAACACACACCATGCAAGTCCTCGCCAATCCCCACCGCTTTTTCACCATCAGCAACCGCATCTTGCCGTTTGGCTGGGCCGCCACGGCCCTCGCCTTTGCCTATGGGCTTTATCTCGCTCTCGTTGCCAGTCCTGCCGACTATCAGCAAGGCGAAACCGTCCGCATCATGTATGTGCATGTGCCCTCGGCATCCCTCGCACTTTTCATTTATGTCTTCATGGCCATTGCCAGCGCCATGGCGCTGATCTTCCGCCACCCCCTCGCCGACAGTGCTGCAAAAGTCGCAGCTCCCTTGGGCGCCGGGTTTTGTTTTCTGGCATTGGCCACAGGTTCCCTGTGGGGCAAACCCATGTGGGGGACCTGGTGGGTGTGGGACGCCCGCCTGACCTCCATGTTCGTGCTGATGCTGCTCTATCTCGGTTACATGGCGGTATGGCGGGCCTTTGACGATCCACAACGAGCCGCATCGCTTGCCCGCATCGTGGCACTGGTGGGTGTCATCAATATTCCCATCGTCAAATTTTCCGTTGACTGGTGGAACACACTGCACCAGCCCGCCAGCATCTTGCGCAAAGGCGGCCCCGCCATCGATGCCTCAATTCTCTGGCCCCTCGCCATGATGTTTGTGGCCTCCGCGCTGTTTTTTCTCTGCACCCATTTGCTGCTGCTCAAAAACGATGTGCGGGCCCGGAAATTGCGGGCCGAACAAATGAAAGCCATGGACAAGCGATAATGGATTTGTCTTCGCCCCATCTGGGATTTGTATTGCTGTCATATGGCTTGTTTGCCGTAGTGTTGTTGGGACTGCTGGCCCACGGACTCTGGCGCGGCAACAAATTGCGTCATGATCTGCAAGCCCGCGGCCTGAACGATCCAGGCGTCTCCCCCCAACAACCTGAAACAAGGTCATGAACAAAACCCGCCTGGTCGCCCTCCTG
>JANONM010000286.1:0-7293 GCA_031420855.1 Hyphomicrobiales bacterium | reverse complement strand
CTGCGTCCGAAACAGCTTGGACGATGTTGTAGGCACCAGCCGAATGCCCCATGGCAAACAGCTTGTCGCCTGCCCCGCCGTAGTCTGCCGCGTGGACAGCAGCCCAGCGCAAAGCAAGGTCCGTGTCTTGCACGAAGGCCGGATATTTGCCATTGGGGTGCAAACGGTAGTTGATGACCAAGGTGACAAAACCCTGTGCCGCCAATGCGCGACCAACAAATTCATAGGGATTTTTATTGCCGCCCTGCCATGAGCCGCCGTGCACAAAAACGATGACGGGCCAAGGCCCCAGAGCAGAGACAGGCTTGTAAACATCAAGTTTTTGGCGCGGGTCATTGCCATAGGCCACGTCCTTGGCAGCCAACTCCGAACCCTGATCCTTGTGGACCAGCAGATTGAATGCTTCCAGTGCTGCGAATTGAAAAACCAGGCCGCCGACGATCAACAAAAAAGCGAGTGCATAGAGTGATTTGAGCATGACAGACATTGGATCACAGGCCATAAGACGATGCAAGTAACCTCCCAACGTGAGCATTTATAACATGTCCGTTCTCTCTTCCCTGCGCCTGCCGCCTTTCAACCTGTCAGATTCGGATGTGATTTGGGTTGAGCAAACCCGCAACGGACTTTCCGTGGAAGACAAGTTGCGGCAGCTGTTTGTGCAGATTTCCTTCGGGGATGATCTTGCGGCAGTGGACGCCATCACGGCTTTCAAACCCGGCGGGCTTTGCCGTTTCGTCGGTGCAGACATGGCAGCGGCCCACGCTGCCACCCGCCGTGCTTTGGAGAATTGCGAAATACCGCCCTTCATCACTGGCGATCTGGAAGGGGGCGGCAATCTGGCGGGCTGCATGACGCCCTTCAGCAACAATCTCGGCATGGCTGCCGTCAATGACCCCGCAATGACTGCAAAAGCCGTGGGTATCATGGCACGGGAAGCCAAGGCCATGGGCTATAATTGGACATTCACACCTTGTATCGACATCAACAAGGAATGGACAAGCGCCATTGTGGGCACCCGGTCCTATGGCAGTAATCCTGCAGTGGTTGAAGCGCAGGGGATGGCCTGCATGCAGGCGTTTCAGGCGGCAGGCATTGCAGCCACGGCCAAGCACTGGCCGGGCGAGGGTTTTGACGCCCGCGACCAGCATCTGGTCACGACAATCAATCGTCTGGGACCGGATGAATGGTTCTCGGTGTTTGGCCGGATTTACAAACGGATGATCGATGCGGGTCTGATGTCTGTGATGTCGGCCCATATTGCCCTGCCTGCATTCGCAGCCAAACACGGCATTGCCGAAGGCTTGGAGCGCTACCGTCCAGCATCGGTTTCAAAACTGATCAATATGGATTTGTTGCGTGGCGAACTTGGTTTCAATGGGCTGATCGTTTCAGACGCAACTGTGATGGCTGGATTTGGCGATTGGGCCGCCCGCAGCGAAACGGCACCGCAATGCATTGAAAACGGCTGTGACGTTTTTCTGTTCTCGACCAATCTGGAACTTGATCTTTCATTCATGATGCAGGGATTGCGCAATGGCCTGCTCACCGAACAGCGGGTTGAAGATGCCGTGACGCGGGTGTTGGGCATGAAGGCGGCTTTGGGTTTGCATCGGCTATCCATCGATGAGCGAATCCTGCCGCTGGATGAAGTGCGGCAGCGCATCGGATTGGCCGATCATCTCGACTTTGCCGCAGACATGACGGCGCGGTCGATCACTCTTGTGAAAAATACAAAAAACCTGCTGCCGCTCAATCGGGTGAATTACAAGCGCATTTGCCTGATCAGCCGCGGCATTCCAGGTTTCCTGCCAGACATGGCCTGGCAAGAACTGGAATCGTTCCGGCAGGCGCTTGAGGGCAAAGGATTTGTAGTGTCGCCCTATGACGGCACCAATCCGCCAACACCTGAAAATTGCGATCTGGTGATCTATGCGCCCGCAGTGGAGTCTTCTTTGGGCAGGTCGCGCATTTACATGGACTGGGCCATGGAACAACCTGGAGTCATGAACACGATGCAGCGCTATTGGCATGATTTGCCAACGATCATGGTTTCGTTTGGCCATCCTTATTATTTGTATGATGCACCGCGCGTTGCCACCTACATCAATGCCTATTGCCCGACAGCAGCGGCGCAACGGGCTGTTGTCGACAGACTGCTGGGCCACGCGCCTTTCACAGGTGTCAGCCCGGTTGACGCTTTTGCGGGTGCGCCGGAAGCACGATATTGACTTGATATTCAAGCCGCCCCTATAGCAAGGCACCAATCGCCGCGACGGGAGATTAGCTCAGTTGGTAGAGCACTGTGTTCACATCGCAGGGGTCGCTGGTTCGAGTCCAGTATCTCCCACCATTGCAACAAGATCGACGGCTGCAGCGGCGAATTTCATTTCACTTTGTCGGGGACAATTCTAAAGACTTGGCCATTGCCCGGATTGCGATAGAGATCGACCCTTGTACCGTCCCAGTGATAATCAAGGTGGCGGCCTTGCGTGGCATTCGTTGCAAGGTCGGGATAAAACAATCCAACGCATTCGCCACCTCGATGGCGTGCACTTGGATAAAAAAGGCCGTTCGAACCTGTGGCCCGCAATTGTGCAGCCAACTTCTGGCTCATGGCATAGCTATCAGGATCGAGTGCATTCAAATGACAGGCATCGGGTTTGCGCAGATCATGCAGCTGCCCTTCAATGTTCATTACAATTTCCCTGAACTGAGATGTCCAACCCGCAATCTCATTTGTCCGCGCCATGAACCGCTCGTGGTGATGAATGGTTTCCAGCAGGGCCACTTCAAATACATTGCCGGCATAGAGCACGCCAAAGCTGCCGTCGCTGAACCTGCTTTTACGATCCGGGCTCACATGGCAAAAGGGTGCCATGAGATAGGTCGCACCTTGACCGCCAACGCGGCGGCCTTCGGGAACAAGTTCCCAGTTGCCGATATTCTCCATCAGCCGGGGATTGGTTTTTTGCTCTGCCGATATGAGCAACGGCCAGTCTGCCGGATCAGCAATGTCTTCAAAAAGATCAATCGGTGGATAGATACTGCGAATGATCCGAACCGCGCCTTGCCATTTGATAACTGAAACGGGCAGAGTGGAAGGGTCGATCACCAGCCGCCGCGTTCCGCATCAAGATAGCGCCGCACCCGCATCAGGTCAGTAAGTTCGCCGCCCAACATGATTTCCAGTGCCGAAGCGCCACGAAACGCTGCATTGGGAGATTTAAGCCACCTATAACAACGTTCAGGTTCACGGAAGATATAACGCAAGGCCTTGTGAATCCCCATGAGGTTTGAAAGTCGGGCTTTTCCGTCACGGTCAATCCTACCCTGTTCGCCCGTCTTCCAGCGGCGATATGACCTCACAGGCAAGTCTAACAGGATGGCGGACTGATCATCCGTGATGTCCCATTTGGCAAACATCATGACGACTGCGCGAAACATCGCCGCTGCCTCAGCATCGTTGATCGGTGTGGGGTGAAACTCTTGTGGAGCGGTATCAACTTGCAATAGGGCTATCATATCCATATTCTCATTATGGCAGTATATAGATTAAATTATGCCAAATGGCAACATTTTTCAGAATACGCCCCCCATGACGAATATTTTTGGACGGCTGGCAATCGCGACAATGCCGCGCTAGTGCTCTTCAAATGAGTTTCACACCACCAAAAACATTCGCCGTAGCACCCATGATGGATTGGACGGATCGGCATTGCCGGTTTTTCCATCGCCGTTTGACGCGCCATGCCTTGCTGTTTACGGAGATGTTGACAGAAATGGCGGTGCGGAAAGGGGATCGCCAGAAGTTGTTGGGGTTTGATCCGGCTGAGCAGCCGGTGGCTTTGCAACTGGGTGGCAGCAACCCCACTGGTTTGGCAGAAGCGGCCCGGATCGGCGAGGATTTTGGCTATGTTGAAATCAACCTGAATGTGGGCTGTCCCTCGGACAAGGTTCAGGAAGGGCGCTTTGGCGCTTGCCTGATGGCTGAACCAGGGTTGGTTGCTGAATGTGTTTCGGCGATGCAAAAGGCTGTAACAATTCCTGTGACGGTGAAGTGCCGTATCGGCATTGATGAACAGGACGACTTTGTTGATCTGCAAAACTTCGTTCAGCAAGTGTCCGATACGGGATGCAAGACTTTTACAGTGCACGCCCGAAAAGCCTGGTTGAAGGGATTGAGCCCCAAACAAAACCGCGAAATTCCGCCGTTGAATTACGGCCGCGTGCGCCAACTCAAGGCGTCGTTTCCGCAACTGCAAATCATGCTGAACGGCGGGCTTGCGTCGCCGCTCGATGATGTGTCGCATCTGCATGATCTCGACGGTTTGATGTATGGTCGTGAGGCCTACCACAATCCCTGGATACTCAGCCTGGTGGATCCTCTCACTCACCATGTGCCGACTCCAGTTTCAACGCGGGCGCAGGTTGTTGAGGAAATGCTGACGTATATTCACGCGTTAACCAAAAGCGGTTTGCCCTTGCACCGTATCACGCGGCACATGTTGGGGCTTTATCATGGGCAACCGGGGGGCCGCATCTGGCGGCAAATCCTCTCAACCGAAGGCTGCAAGCCGGGAGCGGGAACGCAGGTGTTGCGTAATGCCCTGATGGCTGTCGAAGAACAGGCCTCGCGCAAGTTGGCAGCGGCCTGAGTTATTTGGTCAGGCTGTGGCCAATCTGCCGCGTCTGCCGCCCCGACGGGTTTTGCGCATGGTCAGGGTTGCCACCCGTTCCGGCAAACCGTCCATGACGCTGCGCCGCTCGGTTGGCGAGATCGACAACCAACTGGCGATTTCCAGGCGCGTGCGACCGCAGCCAATGCAAAATCCGGTCTCAGGTTCGATGACACAGATTTTGATGCAGGGCGTTTCAATATCGGGAAAGCGGGAGTCGTCCATTTGCCACAGGTTTGCCATGGCTGGCTAAACCATGTCGTGATGAATCGTCATGATTGGGGCAATAAGCGTCAGTTCTTCAAAATCAGCTTGCCACCTTCGACACTGAAGCTCTTCAACCGACCCAGAAAGCTCATGCCGAGCAAAGTTCCGCGCATGGCACCTTTTTGCAATACCAGACCTTCGACGTCACGCACCCGCACGCCGCCGATTTCAACATTCTTCAACATGACGCGAGCCGCTGAACCTTCGCCATTTGCGGTTGAAACCTTGACGTTGAAATCCAGACTGCGGGTCTTCAAGCCGACGTTTTCGGCATCTTCGTAGCTCAAGGCCACGGCACTGGCACCAGTATCCACCAAGACACTGACACTGCGATGATTGATGCGGGCATTGGTAACGTAGTGACCATTGCTGCCAGCTTCCAATTCAGTAATTGAGAACAGGCGCAACGGTTCCGGGTTGGCTTGGTCAGTCGCTGATTGGGAGAGTGGCACAAAACCTGGCAAACCTGCCCCTGCCGTCAGCAGCAAGGCCAGAATGATGCTGGAAAACAGGCGCAAGCGGCGATTGGGAAAAAGCAAAGCAGGATGCATGGCAAGCCTCGTGGTGTTGTGAGGCCCTAAACTACGTCAGCGAGGTTTGATCAATCCTTGCAGTCGTCAATGAATTTGAAACTGGGGTTAACCAATGGTTGACGCAAAGACCACCAGCATGACGGTTTCGCAGGTTACCTGCACTGCGCCACAGACATCACCAGTCTGACCTCCCAGTTTCTGCATGGCAAGACGCCGGATGACAGCGGTCATGGCCAATCCAAGCCCCAAGGCGATGACACCAGCTTCAGGTCGGATGACAAAGCCCGTTGCAATCGTAAGACCGAGGCCAATGACGATGGCGAAAACTGCCACATTGCGGGTGGGCCTTCCGGCGAGAACTGCCAAGCCGTCGCTGCGGGCCGGTTTGGTGGCCCACAGCAAGTCTACCACCAAGGCGCGGGAAAACGCACCGGCCGCTGCCATCAGCAGGATGATTGTGGCGGCAGGCAGAACCAGTAACGCCACCAGGGCGAAAACCCGCAAGCCAAATACGGCAATCAAAGCCAAGGTGCCATAGGTTCCAATGCGGCTGTCACGCATGATTTCAAGACGGCGCTCGCGTGTCTTGCCGCCGCCAATGCCATCCATGAAATCGGCCAGACCATCTTCGTGAAGAGCCCCCGTAAGCAGGCAACCTGCCGACACAGCCAAGACGGCGGCAAGTATTGGCGGCACATGGAGTCTGGCAAAACCCAACAAAGCCACGCCGATCAACGCACCAATCAGTGCCCCGACAATGGAAAACATGCGCATGGTGTGGGCCAGTGGCGGCGGATCAATGGTGCGGATGAAGGGTACTGGAATCCGGGTTAAAAAACCGAGGGCATGCAGCACTTCCGCCAAGGGCCGGAAGCGCTGGCGATTTGAGGCGGTCTTTGCACTGTCGGAAAGGGGGGGCGTGTCGGTCATCAATGGCAACAGGTCTGTCAATGGCTTGACCTCTAGAGCCTGAAAGCCCCAAAAGCCACGTCTATCTGAAAAGCTGACAGGATTCTCGCTGCCATGACCACTGGACTGCCATTCGATGATATCCGTGCCCTGCTGAATTCCATGCCAGAGGCGAATGCGGAAGCGGTGGCAACAACCCGGGCAAGGGATGGACAATTGACCAAGCCGCCGGGTGCCTTGGGCCGTTTGGAAACGATCGTTGAGTGGCTTTCGGCCTGGCAACAGCAATCACCGCCCAAGGTGGATCGGCCCGTTGTTGCGGTTTTTGCGGGCAATCACGGGGTGGTGGCGCAGGGCGTTGCCGCCTATCCGCAGACAGTGACGGCCCAGATGGTGGCAAATTTCCAGAGTGGTGGCGCTGCCGTCAACCAGATTTGCAAGACCTTTGATCTGGGCCTGAAGGTTTTTGAACTGGCGCTGGAAGTGCCAACGATAGACATTACGCAAGGGGCAGCATTGGAAGAGGCCGACTGTGCGGCTACCATGGCCTATGGCATGGAAGCCATTGCGGGGGGCTGTGATCTGCTTTGCATTGGAGAAATGGGCATCGGCAACACAACAATTGCGGCAGCCATTGCCCATGGCCTGTTTGGTGGCAAGCCTGAGGATTGGGTGGGTCCCGGAGCTGGCGTCGATGCGGAGGGTTTGAAGCGCAAGGCCAGTGCAGTAGCGCGGGCCGTGGCGTTGCACAAAGCGCATTTGGATGATCCGCTGGAAGTTTTGCGGCGGCTGGGTGGACGCGAGTTGGCAGCCATGGCAGGGGCTATTTTGGGGGCGCGGATGAACCGGGTTCCTGTGTTGATCGACGGCTATGTGGCAACGGCGGCGGCGGCTGTGTTGTTTTG
>JANONM010000285.1:0-2341 GCA_031420855.1 Hyphomicrobiales bacterium | reverse complement strand
AAGTTGGCGCGGGTGACGATTTTATCCCCCACCGTGAGGCCTTCGAGTATTTCAACTTGCCCACTACCCCGACGACCGAGTTTCACCGCCTGTGGCTTAAATCGACCTTCACCCACTTCGATGATGGCAACTTGCTTGTTGCCACTGTCGATGACGGCAGATTCGGGCACCGCAACAACTGCTGCGTTACTGCCTGTATCAATCGTCACATCAGCATACATGCTGTGCAGAAGTCTGTGCTTTGGATTGGGCAGCTCAATACGCACCTGCGCTGTGCGGGTTTCCTTCTTCAACTCCGGCAAAATAAAAGCCACTTTGCCAAGGAAAATTTCACCCGGAAATGCGCGCACTGAAATGCTGACGGGATTGCCAATTGCAACTCGCCCGATATCTTGCTCCGGAACATCGGCAATGACCCAGACATTGCTCACATCAGCCAGTCTATAGAGTTCGTCACCCGGCATGACACGGGCGCCGACAACAATGTTTTTGCTCATCAACACGCCGTCAACTGGAGATGGCCAGTCAAGTGATAATGGTACTTCACCATTCAATGGAATACTGTTGATATATGTCTCCGGCACGCCGAGATTCCGGAGTTTTTTGGCCCCAATGGATTTCTGGCCACCCTTCGCCGCTATGCGATATTCAACGGCAGCCTGAACAATTTGCGGGCTGTAAATGCGAAACAGTGGTTCACCCGCTTTCACATGCTGGCCCGTTGCTCCGGCATAAACTTTCTCAATAAAACCTTCGGTGCGGATGGTGATCGAGCGTTCCAACCGCTCGTCCAACGACACGGTGCCTGGAACGCGAAGGGGATCCGACAGCACACGCATTTCAACAGCTTCCGTGCGCACGCCAGCACGTTGCACCTTCTCGACATTGATCCTGACGATAGATGGATCAACAGGACCACTGTCCTCCTCTTCGTATACAGCGATATAGTCCATCCCCATCGAGTCGAGTTTGGGCACAGGCGATGTATCTGGCAGGCCCATGGGGTTGCGGTAGTAGAGAATTTTTTTCCCTGCTTCCGCCGTCATGGTTTTCTCTGGTTCCGGTGCCATTGAACCGGACTGACCGGGGATTTCATCTTCGTAAACCGGGATGTAATCCATATCCATCGAGTCCTTCTTCGGAACCGTAGATACATCAGGCTCGCCCATCGGGTTGCGATAATAGATGATCTTGCGACCATCCGGACCGACAGCACCGCCCGCTGGCATCTCGTCGGAATAGACCGGGATATAGTCCATTTTCATGGAGTCTTGCTTAGGCGTGGTCGAAATATCCGGCTCACCCATGGGATTGCGATAGTAAAGTATTTTGCGTTCAGGTGTTTCGTTGGCGGCGATATCAATGACTTGTGACGCCATCGCTTCCAGTTGTGAACGATATTTTGTGGCGGCAAAAAAGCCACCAACACCGCCAAGGGCAATGAGAAACAGACTCAATATGAGTTGCAAGATGATACGCATAGGAAAATCCTTTGAAAAAATGTGAACAACGGCCAGCGCAGAGCGCTGACCGTTCAGTCAGTTTCAAGGGATTAGGCGCGTGGGGGTCTTCGTAAGGGTAGTGAAGCCATGGAATCAGGCTGATCAACAACAAGCGCTGTCACTACTGCCGGACCAAATTCAATAAATTCCATCTCAGCCAAAATCACAGGCGTGAAGGTGCCGTTACATGGCGCGACGCACGATTGCATCGACGGGCAAGCAGATTTTTGTTTGTCGCAACAGCTTTGCTTTTGAGGGCAATCAGCGGACGGCATTTCAGCCATACTCGCCATCGCCATACCATCAGAGCCCGCAGCTGAAAAAATGGGCTGAACGGGAGTCAGCATCAAAGCAAGCATCACCACGCCAAACAAAAAGCGTCGAACAGCCATGATGATGCGTTGGACAAACATTATAGTAAATTTAGCGCTTCCGCGCCGACAACGTCAAGTCACAAGAATTTGCGAACCTATTCCCCCAACAAAACACCAAACCCGCCGCTGCATTTCTGCAGGGCGGGTTTGGTTTGTCTTATCGCCATCGTGAATGAAGTTTCTGTTTTTCGCAGGCCTGGCGGCGACCTACTCTTCCGCGTCTTGAAGCACGAAGGTCCATTGGCGCTGGAGCGATGTGACGCCGGGTTCGAGATGGGATCGGGTATGGACACTCCGCCAAAGCCACCAGGCCGGTGAAAAACAGATGAGCACATTTTTGTTATTCAATTTTGATATACGTAATCTACGCGCTTCATCACGATGAAAATCAATAATGAGAGCGATTCAAGCCGTTCGAACTATTGGTACCGGTAAGCTGCACGCATTGCGGCACTTCCACACCCG
>JANONM010000284.1:0-4311 GCA_031420855.1 Hyphomicrobiales bacterium | reverse complement strand
GTGGAGATTTCCAGAACTGGCAACTCCAGCGGTATCAGGCCGACGCCTGCGCATTTCAGGAAAATTTCGCGCCGAGCTACGGCTATGCGGGTTGATCAAAACCAGACTCGGCCGTGATACTGCAGATTTCACTCTTGCGGTTTTTCCCACGATGTTGCCCGATCAGATTTCAGTGCGGGCTGAACTGGAGCGCTTCGACCTCGGTCGCAGTTTGCTGGCTGACCTGGGCCTCGAAGACGAACTGCGCAAAACTATCGAAACTGAACTGAACCGTGCGCTTTCGGGCGGCGCAAACTTGGCCTTCCCGGCGGAAATTGCAGCACTCGGACCGCGATTCACTGGCATTGAACTGGTGGACAAGGATGGCACTGCACAGATCGCGGCCACCGCAGAAGCGGCAGCAGACCCCGCCACCCTCTTGCAGCTAGTTCGACTTTTCCATAACCAGTGAGCCATTCGATGCGAACAATCATAATGCGCAGGAGCACCAAGACACCCAGAACCGGAAGCGGGCTATCGATAGAATCGGTGGGCGTCGACCCGAAGATTGAGTCTGCTGGTTCGGGCAGTTCGCCAAGTGACCTCGGGTTCACCCTGGAGATTGAGGATGCGAGTATGGATGAAGCGCTCAAACATCCAGATACAATTGCGGCTGGCAATCCCGACATGCCGATGGACCTTTTGGAACCCTTTTCCAGCACGGGCGGCAATGCGGCGCGGCCTGCAAACATCAGCTGGGGCGTCGATGCAGTGGGCGCCGCCGCACCAGACCTGAAAGAGACGGGCAAGGGTGTGATTGTGGCGGTGCTCGATACCGGAATAAAACGCGAGCATGAGGCATTCAACCATTTCACGATCAACAAAGACGACATGCGCGATTTCACCGGCAGTTCGGCTGCGTCGCACGAGGCGATTCGCGACGTGCAAGGCCACGGCACGCATTGTGCTGGTACGATATTTGGCGGATCAGTCGATGGTGTACGGATTGGCGTTGCCCCCGGGGTTCAACGGGTCATTGTCGGCAAGATCATCGGCGGGAAGGGTGGAACGGCTGAGACCATCATCAACGCCGTATCCTGGGCCTATGGCCGGGGTGCACAGGTTATTTCACTCTCTGTCGGCCAGAACTTCAACTTGTATTTCGACAGGCTCAATATTTCCATTCTATGTACAGGCACATTTCCTGCGCAAATTTCACGAGCAGGGAACGGTGTTTGCCTATGCCCGGGATTTTGGCCATGTGGTCACGGACAAATCCAAGTGTCTCCCTGGTTCAGACGACAACAAGCTTTGTGTACTCGAAGGAGCAGGCCGCTACTGCCTTGCACCTGTCCGCAATGGTGCTGAGGGTGGCTACTGGAACAATCACTATCGTTACGGCGAAGATCGTCACGGAAACCATGACACAGTGACGTTCTTTCCAATCCTGCAACCTGTCGTCCTGGAAGTGCTCACATTGTTGGCACTCATATTGCTGGTTTCCGGACTCAATCGCGTATTCGGTCCCTGGCATTTCTTGAACTGGCTGGAACGAGGCGTTACGGCACTGAGCAAGGAGACATGAACGCATGCCCCCCAATCAGACTCCCCAACCTCTCTCCTTCGCGCAGCACCCATTGCCAATTTCGCCAAACCTTCTGGCAGGCGCAACGACCCGGCCTCCAAAACTGCATACAAGGTTTCGAATTCATTTCCCACTGCAGTTTCAGAAAGCGCGAGCCATTGGTTGTTCACGCGCTAGCCAAAAGCGCTTTGAATCTTTCGCTTCGATTCATCACGTCTGCCGAATAGTCATGGCCGGTTGTGCCCTTGTCGGGATTTCCATTTAGACTAAAATTCATATAGCTGCGCAGGCCGGAATTGTAGGCAGCCACGGCAATTTGCAGCAGTTCGGCATCGGTGAAATTGGTGCCAGTGAAAGAAGTGTTGCCAACTTTCAATTTCTTGCCTTTGCCCTGCTCGATCTGGGTTCTCTTCTGGTCGAGAACGAGGGCCCCCATGGCAATGCCTTGGGCACCATCCTTCCATGCACCAGACTTGCACCAGTCGTTAAAGCTGCGGTCATCAATCTGCATGAGACCGTAGCCGTGTTCACCGTCACCGATGATATTGCGCATGTTGGTCTCGCGGGATGCGATGGCCATCAGCACAGCTACCGGAAAACCGCGCTTGGCGGCAGCCTCCTCGAACGCGTCCACCCAGCCGTTTTTCACAGCGAGCTTGAATTGCGCTTTCATGTGGTGGGGTTGCCAATCGGCGGCGGGCGATGTTGGTGGCGCTTCTAGAAGATCAGCATCTGCTTCACCCCGCAAGGTTCCGGCGGCATGCAGATATTCATGGCGGATGATCGAACGGATCACCGGATCGCTGAGGGCGCTCTCAAGTTTTTCGGCCGCCTCTTCGGGATCAGGGGAGGTGAAGGAAGATTTCCGGTTGCCCGAGTCGAAGCGCAACTCCACGGGAGATTCCGTTGCATAGGCCGCCATGACGTCGGCGACAAAGTCGGTCCAGCCGCCTGATTTGTGGCGCAGCACGCCAGGGCAATCCTTGCCGCTCCAGTCATGGTGCTGCTTCAAGCCGTTGGCGGGTGTCTTGCCGATCTGTTTCAGCAGCTGGGCGGCCAGCCATGCGGCATTGCGATAGGCCTTGGGTGGGTCAAGGTCTGAGTTCTCACATATCTCGAGGCCGATACTGGTGGAATTTCCGGCCCGCTTTCCGGCGTGAAAGGCCCTCTCGTTGATCGGCACATGGCGATAGATTGATTTGTCATCGACGGTGAAGTGCCAGGAACGCAAATACTCACCGAGCAAAGATCCACTCGCCAAAGCCCTGGCATGGGCCTTGGCATTGGCACCACGGTTGGGGTTGGAGGTATTGTGAATGGTAACGCTGGTGGCGCTCATGGCGTTGCCAGGCCTGTCGATGCGGCCCCGAGGGATCAGGGCATCGGTGATGGCTGGAATTGAACTGGCAGCGGCTTCCAGACCAGCGGCAGACTGGCTGCTGCGCGATTTCGAACGACGGCGAGGTGCCGCTTCTTGTCCCGGATTGGGATCGTCATGATCCGGCATGCGGGAATGGTCGTCGGCAAGGCCGGGGTCTTCGGTGATAATCGATTCAAACTCAACCGATGACTCCACTCCCTCGGTGCTTTCCAGCATCAGGAAGTCGACTTCGGTTCGAAGATATGCCGGATCCCAATGGGTGTTTTCCGGCACGTTGCTATGGCCGTAATGGCCTGACGTTGTATTCCATGTCGCGGCATCCCGGTTGTGTCCGCCGGGATCATTGCCATCGCGGGCAGGCTTGGGCGGGCCATTGGGCCAGACCTTCGGCACATTGTGTTCGGCCTCAATCCACCGGCACAATCGTCTGACATTCTCCAGCGTGGCCCGGGTTTTGGGGCGGTGGGCAAAACCGACGATTTCGATCTGCACGGCGGAGTCACGGTTGGTTTGAACCCCGCCAGCCGCATTGCGCAAAGCCCGCGCCGCACTGCCCGTGTCGATGTGCTGGTAGATATTTGCAGCATCGACGGTGAAATGCGGATCGGAGCGATTGCTGCGAAATGCGCTGAAGGCACCCGCAGCGGAACTGCCTTCCGTGGTGTGGTGGACAATCTTGAAGGGTCCCCCAAGATTGGACCCGGATGAACCACTGATGGGGTTCCAGACAGCGAATGGACAACGTGACATGACTTCCTCCCTTGTTTATTTTTTCAGTACACTTGCAGGTTCAACATAGCGTTGCAGGGCTTCGAGGTATTGTTGTGTCTTCTGGTCAATTTCAATTTTTGAATTTTTCAGAACAGCCAGATTATTTCTGACGTCATCGCGGATGGCGCTCCATTCGGGCAAGTCCCAGTTTTGGGCGGGAACGAGGGAAAGAATGAACAGGAGATAGTGCTGTCCTTCGGGGGAAAGGGCGGCGAAAGGCTCCCGACTGGTCATCGCCACCAGGGACTTCGCCAGAGCGAGTTTATCGGCGGATGTGGTGTTCTTGCCGCGCAGGAGTTTGTTGTATCCCAGTGCGGCGCTGAGGCGGTCTTCGTCGGTGCCGGTGTCGAAAGTTGTTGGGTTTGGCAGGATGATTTGCGAGTAGATGCTTGGTTCGGGAAGTTTGAGGTTCCGGGGTACGTCCAAGCTTTGCGCTTTGAATTTTGGGTTTGGGTCGGCTGGGGGAAGGGGATCAAACGTCAGTTTTGCCAGAATGTCTTCCTCTTCATCTTCGAAGCTATCCGAGCTGGGTTGTCCGCCATTATCCATCACAATGACTCTTCTATTTGCCGTCACGAAATTTTCCAAATTGCGG
>JANONM010000283.1:0-2053 GCA_031420855.1 Hyphomicrobiales bacterium | reverse complement strand
AGGTTTCCACGCAAGATCAAAGGCAAAGGGAGCCGCATGGCCCCACCAGCCCACAAGGGCAGGTTCCGCTGTTTCATGGTGCCGGGGATGCACCCAGACAAAGGCTTGGGAACCGGGGCCGCCATTGAGATATTTATAGGTGCAACCAATGGCAAAGTCAGCGCCCGCTGCCATGAGGTCAATTGGCAAGGCACCCGCCGAGTGGGCAAGATCCCAGATCATCAGGCATCCCTTGGCATGCGCCCTGGCCGTAATGGCTTTCATGTCGTGACGGCGACAGGTGCGGTAATCAACTTCGGTCAACATGACCGCAGCCACATCTTCCGTGATGTTGGCCGCAACATCTTCTGGTTCCACAATTTTCAGGCGGTGACCATCCGCCAGAAAGCGGTTGAGGCCTTGCGCCACATAGAGGTCCGACGGAAAATTGCCGCTGTCGGAAAGTATGACCTTGCGTTCGCGCCGCAATGCCAGTGCCGCCGTCAAAACCTTGAACAGGTTGATGCTGATGGTGTCGGCAACAATCAGGTTGCCAGCACCGCCGCCCAACAGTCGCGAGATTTTGTCTCCAATGGTCTGGGGCAATGTAAACCAGCTGTTTTTGTTCCATGAGGTGATGAGGTCCTCACCCCATTGCCGTGTCATCGCATCGGCCACCCGGGCGGGCGCATTTTTCGGCATCAGGCCCAATGAATTCCCGTCGAAATAAGTCACGCCCTCAGGAATATGAAATTTGTCGCGGTACGCACTGAACGGGTCGGCTGCGTCAAGCGCCACACAAGTATCGCAGGTGATCATGATTTACTCCAATTTCCCATGGTATAGGCGGACTGCCATGATTCAGGAAATCCCCCACATTAGATCCCCCTATCGGTCCAAGCGGAAATCTACACAGTGCGCGACGTTACTCTTGACAGCATTGTTCACGGTGTTTGCTGCTCTGGCAGAAGCCGCACCGCTATCCACAGAGCAGACCACCAAACTGATCCGTCGCGCCCAACCCAAACTGCGCGATGCCAATGGCTGGGCGCTGGATTTGCACGACGTGTTGCAACAGCACGATCTCGGCAGGGAACGCGAAACCATCTGTGCATCGCTCGCCATCATTGATCAGGAGTCAAACTTCAAGGCCGATCCTGAAGTGGCGGGCCTCGGTAAATTGTCTGAAAAAGCCCTGCAGGAAAAACTCGGCCGCATTCCCTTGGGCGGCCGCCTCGCCCTCGCCTGGCTGGAGAAAACACCTTCACCGGATGCCAGCTTCATGGACCGCATTCGCAGCGCCCGCACCGAACGCGATCTTGATCTGGCCTATCGCAGCCTGGTGACCCATCTCGGTGAAACCTCCAATCTCGACATGGTGTTGCAATTGGGTGTGCTCAACAAGCTGATCGAAGAACGCAACGAAATCGACACGGCAGGCTCCATGCAAGTCTCGGTCAAATTTGCGCTTGACCAGACCCGTGAAAAGCGTTGGCTGCCATTGTCGCTGAGCGATGTCTATGCGGTGCGCGACCTTCTCTACACCCGCCATGGCGGCATGTTTTTTGGCGTCAAACAGTTGCTGGGCTATGACACCGGCTATGGTCAAAAAATCTACCGCTTTGCCGATTACAACGCCGGACGCTATGCCTCACGCAATGCCGCCTTCCAGCACTCCATAGCCCAACTGAGCGGAGAAAAACTGGCGCTGGATGGCGATCTTCTGAGCTATGGCAAGGATGGCAATCCCCTCAGCAAAATCACATCAACTGAACGCGCCATTCGCCTGGCTTCAAAACGCCACAAGCTTGAACTCTCCGACAAACAAATCCGCAGCGATCTCCTGCGCGAAAAGCAATTGGGCTTCACCGGCACCCGCACCTACCTCGCCATCCGCGATTCTGCCCAGGTCATCGCGGGCAAGGTGGCGGCTTTCGCCATGGTTCCCGACATCGCCTTGGACAGCCCGAAGCTGCACAGCAAATTCACCACCAGGCGCTTTGCTGAAAGCGTCAACAAACGCTACCGGGCTTGCATGGGGGCAAAACTATAGCTTAAAAAAGTAGAAGCTGCC
>JANONM010000282.1:0-4181 GCA_031420855.1 Hyphomicrobiales bacterium | reverse complement strand
GATGACCAGATGTTTTATTGCAGGTCGCGCGGGCTGTCGCAGGAAGAAGCGGTGGCGCTGATCGTCAATGGTTTTGTGCGCGATGTGATTCAGCAATTGCCGATGGAATTTATGGCAGAGACACAGAAATTGATAGGTATTTCGCTGGAAGGCTCTGTTGGTTGATAGTTAACCTTGAAATGAACAAAATTGATAGTTAGATCGTTCTCCGAAGAGGAGATGGGATATGGATTACGAGGAAATCACCCGGGGACTACCCACCAAGTCGGAAAAAATCCGCACCTTGGGCCGGAAAGGCGTGCCAACGGCGGATATCGCGCGTTTTTTGGGGATCAGATACCAACACGCGCGGAATGTGCTGAATGATGCGGGGCTGCAGCATGGCGGCATGGCTGAGGAGATGTCGGTGCTGGAAACCAAGATGATGCCGCCGCTCAAAAACAGTGCGCCACCACTTCTCGCCATTTGGGAGGAGCTGGATTCACAGGGGCGTCTTCGGTTTCCGCAAATGTTTTTGGAGCAGGCAAGAGTATCTCCGGGTGATCGCCTTTTTATCAAGTCGACGGAACGCGGTTTTGAGGTATTCACCATGGATGGTGCCTTGGCTAGGCTAAAGGAACTGGCGATCGCACCCGCACGAGCTGGTGGTTCAGTTGTAGATGAGTTCATCGAGGAACGGCGCCTTGAGGTCGCGGCGGACGGGGCGAAGTGGAAGCGGCTGGAAGCCGAAGCTGCCGGGGCTGCAAAAAATGGATGAAGATGTCGTGCTTGATGCCTCTGCGATTATGGCCGCCCTGCAATTGGAGACTGGCGGCGACGCTGTTTTCGCAACGCGGGCTGCTCGATTTGTTTCCACCGTCAACATTGTGGAGGTTAGAACAAAACTTTCGGATGCGGGTAAATCGAGTGTCGAAATCGACGAGGCGCTGAAGATCATCAACATGATTGAAGTTGATTTCACGTCTGAACAAGCACGTTTCGCGGGTGATTTGCGGATAACCACGCGACGCGCGGGATTATCAGTGGGCGATCGGGCCTGCCTGGCGCTGGCGGCAGCGAAGGGTGCGATTGCGATGACCGCAGACAAGATTTGGGCGGATGTTGAGCTTCCGGTGCGTGTGGTGTTGATACGGTGAGTGGGCCCTTAGACGCAATGAAGCAGTTTCTTTATCATAAAGCAGCCCATCAACTGCTGTTGGAATCAATGTCGAAGACGCAAAAGGTGATTGGAACAAGTTTAGAGGGGAATGTTGGATGAATATTTCTCTTACGCAATTTGATATCATGTTTCCAATTGGTTTGGGCGCGATGTTTGGTCTGGCGCGTTATATGAAATTTTCTCAGTTAGGCGTCGCAGGGGCGGGTCGGTTGGCTGCCATTGACAGCCTCAAGGGCATGGCGGGCGCTGGTGCCATCATGCTGGCTTATAAATTTTTTGGAATACTTTGAAACGGAATGAATATGCTCGAAATCAAAAATCTCCACGTTCGCCTCGCAGAAGAAAAACGTGAAATCATCAAAGGTTTGTATCTCTCGGTGAAGGCTGGTGAGGTGCATGCCATCATGGGGCCGAACGGGTCGGGGAAATCCACGCTGTCTTACGTGCTGTCGGGCCGTGAGGGTTATGAGGTGACGGAGGGTTCGGTCATTTTCAAAGGTGACAACCTTCTGGAGATGGAAGCTGACAAGCGGGCGGCGGCGGGGGTGTTTCTGGCTTTTCAATACCCCATCGAAATTCCGGGTGTGGCCACCATGCAATTTCTGAAAGTTGCGTTGAATGCACAACGCAAGGCGCGGGGCGAGAAGGAATTGTCGATTCCTGATTTCATGCGTTTGGTGAAAGAACGTGCAGCACAGCTTAACATCTCACAAGATATGTTAAAGCGTCCGGTGAATGTGGGCTTCTCAGGCGGTGAGAAAAAGCGGGCCGAGATTTTGCAGATGGCCGTGTTGGAGCCCTCGCTGTGTGTGCTTGATGAAACGGATTCGGGCCTTGATATCGATGCGCTGCGGGTGGTTGCCGATGGTGTGAATGCGCTTCGCTCGCCAGATCGCGCCATGATTGTCATCACGCATTATCAGCGTTTGCTGGATTATATCGTGCCAGACCACGTGCATGTTCTGTCGGATGGACGGATTGTGAAATCGGGTGGCAAGGAATTGGCGCTTGAGCTGGAAGCCCATGGCTATGCCGACATTGTGGGGAAAGCCGCGTGAACGCCATGATTCCCCAAACCCAGGCTGAACAGGCACTCGGTTTCACGCTGCCGACACGCCGCCTGGAAGATTGGAAATGGACTGATCTGCGCCGGCTGATCGACAAGTCTTATGGGGCTGTGGGTAAAGCGGACTCCAAAACCATTGATCGTCTGGTGGAAGCCGCTCCGTTGAAGCATTTGCACGCCAAAAGATTGGTGATTGTAAATGGCGTCGTTGATGATGTCCGATCGCGTGTTGATGGGCTGTTGCTTTCCGACAATGCCCCGGCCATTGAGCATGAAGATCCATTGTTGGCCTTGAATGACAAACTCAATGCCAAAACGGTCTCCGTGGCTTTCAGCGACAATTATGACAGGCCCATTGAAATTCTCCATGTCTCGACAGGCGGAAATTTTGCCATCGCCAGCCGGCTGCATATCGCGGTTGCCGATGATGCATCGGCGCAGGTTATTGAAACCTTTGTGGGCGAAGGCGACTACCTCAACAATCCCGTGACGACCATCAGCATTGGCAAGGGGGCGAGGCTGGATCATGTGAAAATCGAAACTGAATCGCCGACTGCCCATCATCTTTCGCATGTGATTGTTCAACTTGCGGCGAAAGCCACATACAACGACTTCACGCTCACATCTGGTGCACAGGTCAATCGGCAAAATGCAACGATTGAGTATTTTGGCGAATATGGCAATGTGCGCGTGGCAGGTGCCTATTTGCTGAAGGGTGCACAACATGCTGATACGCGTCTTGTGGTGGATCACAAGGTGCCCCATTGCACGTCGCGGGAAATGTTCAAATGCGTGATGAATGACAAGTCGCGGGGCATTTTCCAGGGTAAGGTTATTGTGCGAAAGAATGCGCAAAAGACCGATGGCAAGCAGTCGTCGCATGCACTGCTGCTTTCTGAGACCGCCGAGTTCGATGCCAAGCCTGAACTTGAAATCTATGCCGATGACGTGGTGTGCGGCCATGGCACGACCTGCGGAGATTTGAACCATGATCATTTGTTCTATCTCAAATCGCGCGGCATTCCGGAAGCTGAAGCGCGCAACATGCTGGTGCAAGCCTTTGTGGCGGAGGCGTTTGAGACCGTGGAGAATGAAGCGTTGCGCGAGGCGCTGATGGGCATGGTGGAGGCGTGGCTGGGATGATGAACGTCCCCCTTATTCCCGTCATTCCAAACGACCGCCCTATCGCGGGCGATTTGGAACCCCGCTTTCGGGCGGCGGTGCACATGGCACCGAAGCGGGGTTCCATGTCGCGCCTTCGCTTCGCTTCAGCTTGCATGGAATGACGAAATAAAAAATGTATAATGTTCAAAAAATCCGCGCTGACTTTCCCATCCTCACCCGCGAGGTTTATGGCAAGCCGCTGGTTTATTTCGATAATGCTGCTTCGGCGCAGAAGCCGCAAATTGTTATCGATGCCATGCTGCAAAGCTTGACCCGGGAATATGCCAATGTGCATCGCGGACTGCATTACCTGTCCAACACGGCAACCCAGGCATTCGAGGACGCGCGCGAATCGGTGCGGCGGTTTATCAATGCACCGTCGAAAGACCAGATCATCTTCACCCGCAATGCAACCGAGGCCATCAATCTGGTTGCGCAATCTTATGGCGGCATGATGATCGGGGAGGGGGATGAGATTGTTCTCTCCATCCTCGAACACCACTCCAACATTGTGCCGTGGCATTTTCACCGGGAGCGCAGGGGCGCTGTTCTGAAATGGGCGCCGATTGATGACGATGGCAATTTTCTGCTTGATGAATATGCCAAACTGCTGACGGAGCGGACGAAGATCGTTGCGATCACCATGATGTCGAATGCCCTCGG
Organism: Hyphomicrobiales bacterium; assembly: GCA_031420855.1. GTDB lineage: Bacteria > Pseudomonadota > Alphaproteobacteria > Rhizobiales > Aestuariivirgaceae > Aestuariivirga. The sequence continues at coordinate 129 of JANONM010000282.1, read as the reverse complement.
CACCATCACACCCATCCATGAAATCATCAAGTTGGCGCACGACAAAGGTATTCCGGTTTTGCTGGATGCCAGCCAGATGGCAGTGCATGGTTCGGTTGATGTGCAGGCACTGGATGCGGATTTTCTGGT
>JANONM010000281.1:0-2135 GCA_031420855.1 Hyphomicrobiales bacterium | reverse complement strand
CCTGTTGTCTCAGACAAGTCAGGCGACAATTCAATCTCCCGCACCAGCTCTGACAAGACATAGGCCGCATTGACGCCATTTTGCGGATAACCAGCATGGGCCTGTTTTCCCACGACAAGCGCTGTCAGCAGTTGCTTGCCAATGGAACCATAAGTGACCACGCGGCCTTTCGAACCGTCGCCATTGTCGGCAATTGCATCGAGGTTGATCACCAAGGCAATCTCCAAGTCTTCTGTCTTGGCAAGTGCCTTCAATTGCGGAACAGCTGCCCTGGCTCCGGCTGATTTCTCTTCTTCGTCGGACACGCCAATGAACAACAGTGTTGCATCACCCTCATAGGCCTCCATGGCAGCGATTCCAGCCGCCAGACCTGCCTTCATGTCAAGCAGCCCCCGCCCCGGCAGATAATCGCCACTTTCAAAGTCCTTCAGCGCCAGCGTATTTTCGCCCGTCTGTTTCAGCCGCGTGATAGTTGCAGCAGTCAAGGCCTCAGGTTCAAAAGCCAACTCACGCAATGGGCCATAGTCATCAATCGACACCACATCAAAATGTCCGGTGAGCACGATGGTACGGCGGGAACGGCCACGTTTGAGAGCAAAGATATTGCTGCGGTTTGCTGCATCACCGGGAATGGGTTCGATCCAGGTATTTTCGAACCGCAGTTGTTCCAACAATTTCGCTGGCAATGCTGCCTCATCCGCTGACCCTGTAACCGAAGGCCAGCGTGTCAACATCAGCGCTAGTTCACACGAGCGCTTTGCGAGGGCTGTTGTCATCGCTCAAGCCAGTTCAATGTCAGTGTGGGTGAAGTCATCGCCTTTGCAGAGCAGTGGAACCCTGTGCACTTTTGCACAGGCATACGCAAAGCAATCTCCCATGTTCAACGAAGCCTTGTGGCGGCCCTTTCCGAAGCGTGCGTGAGCTTGCATTGCTTCGCGCGCAATCTTCTCATCCAGATCAATCATCTCGCCATGAATGTCTTTGAGAAAATCCAGAACTATTTTTTCAGCAGCATCCGGCGCCACACCACGCGTCCGTGCGTAACCTACACATGTTTCGTAGTGAGCTAAGGCAGAGAACAAGATAATTGGGGATTGGGCCAGCTTTGCTGACAGACTATCTGCATCCGCCTCCCGTGAAAGAATTGAAACCACCGCAGAAGCGTCAAGGAACATCAAATATCGCCTGACAATTCATCATAAAACGCCTTGTCTGCATGTAGGCCTTCTCCGATCTTTGGCAAGCTGGCCAGTCTTTCCTGCGCATCACGAATAGCTTTACGAATATTCATCTGGCGATTGGATTTACCCTCATTGGCCAAAGCCTCTGCAACAGCGCCGCGTATCGCGTCTGTCAATGTCGTGCCGCGCAGCTTCGCCAGTTTGCGCACCGCCATGCTGGTGGCCTCATCTTTGAGGTATATTGTCATTTATATACTGTGGCACAAAAAGTATATATAGTCAAATCACGCCAATGACTTGTCATGCTTGCAACCCGTCCAGAAATATTTCATAAATTAACCATGCGCACGCACATCATGGACATGTTTGGCCTGACCGCCCCAATCCTTCAAGCACCGATTGCAAGTGCTTCGAATGTTGCCCTTGCCACAGCGGTCGGGCGCGGTGGCGGCATGGGTTCAATTGCTGTCACGTGGCATGCACCAGCAGATGGCTTGGCTTTGGCCAGCCAGTTGAAAGCTGCAGGCTTTCCTTTCTTCTTCAATTTTGCCTTGCGCTTCGGCACTGAAAAACTAGCCTCCTATTATCAGGCAGGCTTGCCAGCGGTTACGCTGTCATGGGGCATGGCACCTTCGGCAATCGCAGCCTTCACGGCCGCGGGCACCCGGGTGGGCGTGCAGGTGGGTTCGGCTGAAGGCACAAGGTTGGCCCTTGCCGCAGGGGCAGACTTCATCATCGTGCAGGGCGTGGAAGCGGGGGGCCATGTACAATCAACAACAGCCCTGATGAAACTGCTGGGCGAAACGCTTGCACTTGCTGGCAATGTCCCAGTGGTCGCCGCCGGAGGCATAGCCTGTGGCGCAGACATTGCGCGGGTTATCAAGGCAGGCGCACAGGCCGTGATGATGGGAACACGCTTTGTCGCATCCCATGAGTCAGGTGCCCATGCGGCAT
>JANONM010000280.1:0-4211 GCA_031420855.1 Hyphomicrobiales bacterium | reverse complement strand
ATTTATCCAGAATACCGTTTGCCCCTGTTGCTTCCGGTGGCTTTGGGGCTTGGCGCTTTGACTGCCGCAGTAGTCTTCACAATGATAACCTGGCTCGGGGTGCGCGGGGCGTTTGAGAGCTTTGATGTGATCCGCAGTTTCGCGCCCGGGAAAAAACGCTGATGCCGAACCTGCTCACCATGAGCCTTGTATTGCTGGCGGCTTACGCGATTTACATTGCTGTGCAAGCTTCAAGGCAGTCTCGCAACGCGAGTGACCATGTTGATGCAGGTGGCACGTTGTCTGGCTGGACGCAGGTTTTCGCGGCCAGTGGGGCCCTTGTCGCGGGATTGGGGCCCTATGACCATCTGCGACTGGTTGCAGTGTTTGGCTATCAGGCCAATAGCCTGTTTTTGTCACTGGTTTGTCTGGGTCTGGCGGCGGCCTTGTTTCAAAAGCGCCTGTGGTTGGCCAGTCGCATCTTTGGTGAAACATCTCCCGGAGATGTCTTCGCACGCTATTACCAAAGCCCTTCAATCCAGATTTACATGCTTGGTGTGGCGTTGCTGTTTGCTGTACCGTTTTCGGCTTACTTGCTCAGTCAGACTGCAGACCTGTTGGCAGTTGCAAGCGCCGGACAAATCAGTCGCATTACAGCGGTGTACTCCGTGGGTTTTGTGGTTTTCATGTTTGCGGCGTTGGGCGGCTGGCGTGCCGTTATTTATGTCTGCGCCGCACTCTCCATGCTCATGATGTTAATGCTGGTATTGACCAGCGGTCTGCTGCTGACGGCATTTGGCGGAAGCGGGTTTTTGCAAAATGGTTTGAAAGTGGCACAAGGCGTTGTGGCGGATGCCATACCCGGCGTCATTCAGTTTTCAGGTGGCCTGGGGCGGGCACCCATGGCAGGCGGCATGTGGACAGCAACAGCCATCGCATCATTTGCAATCGCAGCAACCGGCATTGCCCTCAGCCCCAATTTCTCTTTTCACACGCTGACAACCCAGCCCAAGCGCAGCTTTGCATTCTCGCAAGTCTGGATGACGGCGGGACTTGCAGCGGGACTTTTCCTGTGTTTGGCCCCCGTACTCGCCGCCGAAATCGCGGGAGAAGACATCGCAGCTTTTCAACCGGTTTTTGCAAAACTCTCAGGCCTTGATGAATTGGCTGGTGTTGCACTGGTGTTGATGCTGCTCTCCGGTCTGCTGTTGGGACTATCCTATTTTGCGATTTCTGGCGCTCACGTGTTGTCTCGCGAAATTGTTCACCGCCGATTGCTTCCGGATTTGACAACCGGTGGACAGCGGCTTGCCGCCAGAATTGTGCTGGCATTGATGTTCATGGTGATCACATTGCTCAGTGGGTTTGCGCCATTTATCGCGGCCGCTTTTGCCCCCTTGGCCACCGGGTTGGCGGTGCAGCTTTTCATGGCTTACCTTGGCCTTTGCTGGATGCCCTGGTTAAGCCGGGGGGCCGTGCTTACCGGCATGGTGTTTGGGGGGCTTGTCGTCTTTTTTACCGAGGTTCCGGGGCTTGTGTTGTTTGATCAGCTGCTTGTGCCATTGCCATGGGGACGTTGGCCGTTGACGGTGCATTCTGCTGCTTGGGGGTTGTTGATCAATGTCGTCATATGTCTGCTCATTGCCATTTTCAACCGCAGAGGCGCAGAACGCAGTCACCGGGATCGACTTCACGACATTTTTGCGCGCGATCACAAAACTGATTTTGGCGGAAGAGCCTCACAAGGGGCCAAGTGGTCTCTGACGTTGACATGGGCTTTCCTCGCCATTGGCCCCGGAGCCGTGATCGGAAATACATTCTTTTCAAAACCGATTTTCAGCAGTGTCGAAGTGAAGCTTGGGGTTCCTTCCTTGTGGGTGTGGCAGATATGTTTCTGGGTGATTGGGGTTTTCCTCACATGGTGGTTGGCGTATCGCACGGGGCTTTCCGTCGTCAGCACTAAGAGCTTGCGCTTTGGTGAACTTTCCGATGACCCGCGCTTGCTTGGAAAAGCGCGTCAACCAGAATGGATGAGATTGTTGGTCGATAGGCTTTCAAAGAGATCTACTGAAACCAGATGGTCGCGCAAATGATTGAACAGCCCCAGCGACCCATGACGGTGGACTTTCGGCGGCTCAACTATTTTGTGGCGGTGTGCGATCATGGCGGAATTTCCATGGCAGCGGCTGCCATTGGCATGGCCCAGCCCGCGCTCACCCGGCAGATACAGCTCCTTGAAAAGGAACTGGGCCTGAAACTTTTCAAGCGCGCTGGCAGGGGTGCCGAGCCAACGGATGTGGCGCGCACACTTTTGTCGCGGATAAAACCAAATCTGTTATCTATCGAAGCAACGCTGCTGGATGTGCAGCAAGTGGTGCCCGGCACAAAGGGGCAAATCGTTATCGGTATCTGCCCGACAATTGCACCCCTCTTCCTGCCAGAATTGAAAGCATTTTTGAATGAAAACAATTCGGAGCTTTTGCTTTCTGTCATCGAAGCATTCAGCGGCGACATCAGAAGCATGCTGGATGGAGACAAGCTTGATCTGGCCTTGACTTACAAGTCATCGGGGGAAAGTGCGTTCACACAAATTGAACTGTTTTCCGAGCAGCTGGTTCTTGTTTCAGCCTTCGGGCCTGAACAGGACAGTCGGAAAGTTCCACTGGGCCATCTGGAGAATCTGCAACTGGTTTTGCCAAGCCGCGGTCATGAGTTGCGGAGCATTATTGACTCCGTGTGCAAGCGCAAGGGCATCTACTTGCGGCCAGAGTTGGAGCTTGACTCACTTGATGCCATAAAGTCGATGGTCAAGAGTACCCCGCAAAACTATCGCACCATACTTCCAGTGCTTGCGCTTCAAGAAGACCTGCAAGCAAAGGTGCTCTCGTACGCTGCCTTCGACAGTGCGGAAATGTCACGGACAATCTGTGTGGCACTACCTCAAAACCCGCGCAGTGTCGCGGCAACCCAATTGTTGACGGAATGGATCAAGCGCCGGGCTCACGACATCCAACTGTCGAAGCAAGGAATGTTGAACACGGGCCAGCCCAAGTTGCTGGTTGACGCGGCATGAATGAACAGACCATATCTTCCCGAAAGGAGTTCACTGGATGAATTTCACCGACATCAATCCTGACCTGTCCGAAATACGCAACGGCGTTGCAAAGGTGTGTCAACAATTTCCGGGTGAATACTGGCGCGCCTGTGATGCTGCGCTGACCTATCCTGAGGAATTTGTTTCGGCTCTCACGCGCGAAGGTTATCTCGCGGCCATGATCCCAGACAGTTATGGGGGGTCCGGCCTCAATCTGACTGCCGCAGCCGTGATCCTTGAGGAGATCCATCGTCAAGGCTGCAATGCAGCCGCCTGTCACGCACAGATGTACACGATGGGTACGGTACTGCGACACGGCAGCGCCGTTCAGAAGCAAAACTACTTGCCGAAGATTGCCGACGGTTCCCTGCGGCTACAGGCGTTTGGTGTGACCGAACCCACAAGCGGCACCGACACACTTGCCTTGAAGACAACCGCGACCCGTGATGGTGACCATTACATTATAAGCGGCCAGTAAATCTGGATATCGAGCGCTGCGCAATCCGATCTCATGCTGTTGCTGGCCCGAACAACACCGGGCGATCAGATCAAGAAAAAGACAGCCGGACTGTCGGTGTTTCTGCTCGATCTCAAATCACTTGTCGGAAACGGCGTTACCATTCGGCCGATTCGCGCCATGATCAACCACAACAGCACGGAAGTGTTTTTTGACAACGTGAAAATTCCGGCTGATGCCCTGATCGGTGAAGAGGGCCAAGGCTTCAAATACATCCTCTCTGGCATGAATGCGGAACGCATTCTGATTGCCGCTGAATGTATTGGTGACGCAAAATGGTTTCTCGAAAAAGGCTCGGCCTACGCGAAGGACCGCGTGGTTTTTGGCAATCCCATCGGCAAGAATCAAGGTGTGCAGTTTCCATTGGCAAAAGCCTACGCCCATATGATCGCCGCCGAAGCCATCGTCTACCGTGCTGCCAACTTGTATGACGATGGCCAGGATCCGGGCGTTGAAGCCAACAGTGCAAAAATGCTGGCTGCGGATGCATCATGGGAGGCGGCTGAGGCATGCTTGCAAACCCATGGTGGTTTCGGATTTGCGGAAGAGTATGATGTTGAACGCAAGTTCAGGGAGACGAGGCTCTATCAGGTGGCGCCGATTTCGACCAATCTCATATTA
>JANONM010000279.1:0-7091 GCA_031420855.1 Hyphomicrobiales bacterium | reverse complement strand
CCTTCCCCACGCCTTCGTGGAGAAGGTGGCGCAACGCGCCGACTGAGGTCCCTTTGGCAGCAAGCGAAGGCCCATCCACCTTGCCATGAAAAGCCTCACCAAACGCTCCCTGACCATCGCAGGTCACCGCACGTCAATTTCGCTTGAAGCGGAGTTCTGGGCAGCCCTCGGTGAGGCTGCTAAAATCCAAAACAAAAGTCTGGCCGCCCTTGTGGGTGAGATTGATCAATCCCGGCAAGGTCGTAATCTTTCGTCAGCCATCCGGGTGTGGCTGTTCAGCCGCGCGCTGTCCAACAAGCCGGTGCCTTGAAATCGCGCACTTCAGCAATTGTCGCTTGCCAATGGGCGGCCATGTCCATGTCTCCCTGCCGCGCACAAAGCTCGGCATGGCGAATGGCCTCATGCAAGGCCAGTGGGCCATGGGCGAAGACAAGCGCTTCAGCAAAATGCGTATAGCCTGGATTTGTCATGTCATCCTCCATTGGTGTTGCGGTGATTGCAAGTTGGAAGATGAATAGGGCCTGAATTTTACGACTGTATGACGATTATGGGGCAGGCCTGCTGGGAATACCGATTTTGTGCCCGACTTGTTGGGGAACCGGCAAGGATTTGTGGGCAGCACACAGGTTGGAGATGCCAAGCCGGACCGGTTCAGGAAAATTCGAGGTCTTGTGAAGCCCGAGGTCCACATGGGCCACCATCACCTCCAGCACTGAAGCCACCCAGCCCTCGGAAGCGTGTTTCATTTGCTGTACATAATGCACCCGCTTGTGGTCACAATCAATGATTTGGCTCTCAACAACAACGAGATCAGTGGGCTGCACTTCATGCAAATAGGACGTATGGGTTTCGAGGGTGAAGAACGAATTGTTGGTGGCTTTCACATAGGCGGGCCCCAGCCCGAGGGTTTCAAACAGCTGGTCCGCCGCCCGGTCAAACAACACGCCATAATAGGCCATGTTGAAATGGCCATTGTAGTCAATCCACTGGTTTTCGATAGGCATGACGCCGGAACGGTGGGGAATGGAAATTGTCATCGCCTTTGCTGAACCTTGTGTTATTTTCAGCTCATGGATACCAGAACCTCACCACCCAAGACAACCAAAGCCATTGCTGCCATCCGGGACGTCTTGGGTGATCGGCTATCCACAGCCCGGATCGTGCGTGAACAACACGGCAAGGACCAAACCTGGAATGCCGGGTATCCGCCTGATGCCGTGGCCTTCGTAAAATCCACCGATGAAGTAAGCCGCATTGTCAGCATTTGTGCAACCTACAAAATACCCGTCATTCCCTATGGAACCGGCACCTCGCTCGAAGGCCACTTCGCCGCCATCCATGGTGGCATTTGCGTAGATATGAACGGCATGAACAACATCCTCGAAGTCCATGCCGAAGATCTTGATTGCCGCGTTGAAGCAGGCGTCACCCGCAAGCAGTTGAACGTTCATTTGCGCGACCAGGGTTTGTTTTTTCCCATCGACCCCGGTGCTGATGCCAGCCTGGGCGGCATGAGTGCCACACGGGCTTCCGGCACCAATGCCGTGCGCTATGGCACCATGAAAGACAATGTCTTGGGCCTCACCTGCGTCATGGCCAATGGCGAAGTCATCCGCACCGGAACCCGCGCCCGCAAATCATCCGCCGGTTATGATCTCACAAGACTGATGGTGGGGTCTGAAGGCACGCTTGGTGTGATCACCGAAGTGGCCCTCAAGCTTCATGGCATTCCGGAATCAATGGCTGCCGGTGTTTGCGCTTTTCCATCTGTTGAAGCCTGCTGCAACACGACAATTGAATGTATCCAGTCTGGCATTCCGGTGGCACGCATCGAACTGGTGGACGCTGAACATATCAAAGCCATCAACGCCTATTCAAAACTCTCCATGGCTGTAACCCCCACCCTGTTTGTTGAGTTTCATGGCACAGCGGCAGGAACCCGCGAGCAATCGGAATTGTTTTCGGCCATCGCAGCTTCCCATGGGGGCGGTGCAATCACGTGGGCCATACAGGAAGAAGACCGCAGCAAACTCTGGCAGGCCCGCCATGATGCCTTTTGGGCCACCCAAGCCATCAGGCCCGCGGGAACTGAATCGCTTTCCACTGATGTCTGCGTTCCGATTTCCCGCCTTGCCGAATGTGTTGAAGCCACCCGCATCGATTTGCTGAAGAATAACATTTATGGACCGATGATCGGCCATGTCGGCGACGGCAATTTCCACATCGGCATGTTTTGCAATCCCCAGGATCCTGCCGCAGTTAAACATGTCAAAGCCGCCTATGACCGTCTGGTGGATCGAGCCCTTGAAATGGGCGGTACCTGCACGGGCGAACACGGCATTGGCTCTGGCAAGCGGCATTATCTCAAACGCGAACACGGCCCTGCCCTTGCCTGGATGCAAGCCATAAAAACCGCGCTTGATCCCGACAACATCATGAACCCTGGCAAGAATGCCGGAACATTGGGTGATATGACAACCCCATGAGCATCTGGAAGTCCCCGGTTTTCTATTTTGGCATATTGCTGGTGGCGTTCATCACGGCGGCATTGGCCGCACCTTATCTGGTACATTGGGACAACTACAAACCCGACCTCGAACGTTATGGGCGCAAGCTCACAGGCCGTCAGGTGACTATCGCAGGCCCCATCGATGTGCGGCTGTTCCCGTGGCCCCGCCTGATCGCTGGCAAAGTCTCTATTGCCAACCAGCAAGGTTTTGGCGAGGCACCGTTGCTGACGGCAGAAAACATACATTTAAATCTCTCTCTCGCCGGTTTGTTCGGTGGCACGCTTGATGTGCAGAAAGTTGAAGTGGAAACACCGCACATCAATCTGCAAAGACTGGCCGATGGTTCTGTCAACTGGTTCCTGAAATCCGACGAAGCCCTGAACGGTTTACTGTCCCGGGTAAACCTGGAAGAAATCGAAGTGCGCAATGGCTCAGTCTATCTTGAAGACCAGACCCGCCAGCTGAAATCAAATGTCGCAAAACTCAATGCCGTTTTGGCGGCCCAGAGTTTTGAAGGGCCCTGGCGCATGCGGGGTACGGGCAACTGGGGCGAAATCCCCATGTCATTCACCTTCAACAGCAATGCCTATGACACAAACCAGCCCTTCCGCTTTGGCACACATGTGGCGCCTATAGATATTTCCCTGCCTGCACTCACGCTTGATGGTGAATGGGCGTCGCAGGTTTTCAAGGGAAAATTGCGGCTGGATGCCCAAGCCGACACAGGCACCAGTGAAACCCAAAAAGGCAGCAGTGAAGGCAGTTTCCGCCCCCTCGCCTTGCAAACCGAAATCGAACTCTCGTTGGATCGTATCAGCCTCGACAAGATTCGCATTGCTCCCGCCGACACCAAAGACAGCGGAACCCTGATCGAAGGCTATGCCCTGCTGACTTTTGGCGACAGTCCCAAGGCCCAGGTCCTGCTCAAGTCACCGCGTGTCAACCTCGATACATTGGTGGGTGCCGACACACTGGCGCAATGGCGTAATGGCGGACTGCTGGCCATCGCCAACGGTTTGCTGGCAAATCTTCCAACGACACTGGTGACGGAATATTCATTGGATGTGAACGTGCTGACATCCGGTGGAGAAACCCTGAATGACGTGCGTGTCAGTGGTGTTGCCGAAAAACAGGCCATCCGCATTCACAATGCTTCTGCAAGCCTGCCCGGCCGTTCCAGAATGAAGTTTGACGGCATTGTTTTTCCGGCTCCTGAGACAGCGGAATTGGGTGGCACGCTGGCCTTTGAAAGCAACGACTTGCGCAACTTTGCTGGATGGCTGATGCCCGGCAGCCGCAAAACTTTTGAAACATATTGGAACGGCAGTCGCGGTACCCTGAAGCTGCAAGGCAATGTCAATTGGTCAGGTTTTCGACTTGGCCTCAAGGAACTCGATTATGAATTTGAGGGCCAGCCCGGCAAGGCCGATATTGCCATCCGCATGGGGGATTTTCCAGCGCTCGATCTCAAACTCGACAGCAAGGCGCTGGACCTCGACAACTTGATGACGAAAGGCGTTTCCCTCGCCAGTGGAGATGTCGGCATCAGCCTGTTTGGCCTTTTGCCAAGTCTGCTTGCGGATGGCCAAAACAATGAGCGCCGCGTGGCGATAGCTGTTGAAAGCCTGACATTGAACGGTGTCGTCGCCAATCAAATCGCCCTCGACTTCGCCTCCAGTCTCAGTGGCTTCGAAATCAAAACCCTGAAAGTCGGCTCCATCAACGGTGCCAGCATCACCGGCAGTGGTCTGGTATTGCAAGACGGCCAAGGGCCATCAGGTGAATTCAAACTCGCAATCTCGGCCCAAAACTCTGCAGGCCTTCTGCAAATGGCAGGCCTTTCCCGTCAGGGAAAAATTTTGGCCGCAGTCCCCGTCAGCAATGTGTTGGGTGCCACAGAAGCCGACGTGACGATTGCCGTGTTGCCAGGGAGCGATGGACCAACCCTGTCCTTCACCGGCAAAGGCCAATCGCCAACCCTCAACTTTACCTTGACCGGAACCGCCAAAGGTCTCGAGAAGCCCGAAACAACCTGGCTTGAAGTGAGCAGTCTGGTGCAAGCCAAAGATGCTGTTTTCCTGTCCCGCCTGATTGGCTTTGAGCCCGTGTTGCCCGACGGCAAGCCCGGCAAGGTCGTTTTCAAAACCGCCGGATCGCGGTCCGAAGGTTATGATTCATCCGTCGACCTTGGCGCCTTCGACAGCCAGTTTTTATTCAAGGGCCACCACGAATTCGATGCAAGCTTTGGTGGCATGGCGGGCAGCGCAGAACTCAAGTCAGAAAACGCGGTGGCTTTGCTGGCGGCAATCGGTTTGCCTTTCAGTCCAACAAAATCATTGCCGCTGAAGCTCACGGGCAAACTCTCGGTGCAAGACAGCAACCTGAAGATCAATGAAATCAGCGGAAGCTTGGACGGCCAACCCCTCGGAGGTGAAGCAACAATCACCCGCAGTGGTGAAATTGCCGCCGATTTGGAAACCCGCACAGTTGATCTGCAGGACGTGCTGGCAGCCGCCTTTTTGCCCTGGAATGGCCCGCGCCCTGATCTTGGCGACAATTTTGCCAGCCCTTCTGAAAACCGTCTGACCGGAACATTCTTCCTGCGACCCAAGGAATTGCAGACCAGCTTGGGCAAACCGCAATTGGAAACGGTGCTTGGCATCGAATTCAAACCCGACGAACGCAGCATCACCCTGAAACAACCCGGCATTGACGGCATGGATCTTGACATCTTGCTGAAGCCCCGGGGTTCGACTTTTGACATTTCAGGCAAAGGTCGCATCGGCCTCGACCTTGCACAGTTTATGACCCTGGCAGATAAAACCGCGTTGGCATCCGGTGCAGGCTTGCTTTCCGGCGAATTCAAAAGCCAGGGCCGCAGCCCCTATGCCGTGCTCTCTGCCATGCAAGGCAAAGGCACGTTCGCGGTGAGCGATGCCACCTTGCAGCAAGTCACCCTGAAAGACTTTGCCAGGTTGATTGCCAGCGTTCAGACTTCTGCGGCACTGAAGCAGGTTATGGCGGGCTTGGAAAATGGCCCCGGCAGTGACATTGGTGCCCGCGCTGTTGACATCACCATTGCCAACGGGCTGGCCACATTGGCACCCATCGCCCAATCTATTGACGGCAGCTCACTATCGCTAACGATAACTTTGGATTTGCCGGAAGCGAATTTCATGACCAAGGCCGATGTGAGCATTCCTGGCCGCCCGGACCTGCCCCCGGTATCCATCAGCTATTCCGGCAAACCGGGTCAATTGCAAAAGCGCAGCGGCACCGCCGCCCTTGCCGCCAAGCTTGGCTATGATCTTTTGGCCAAGGAAATGGCCGATCTTGAAAAACTCCAGAAATTACAAGCCGAACTGGTGGCCAAGGAAGAACAACAGACCCGCGATGATGAACAACGCTTTGCCGCTTACCAGGCCCAACGGGCCGAATTGCGCCAGCGCCAACGGGAAAATCGTATTCACGCCGATCAACGAAAACGCCGGGAAGACCTGCTGAAAACCGCCCTGGCCGATGCCCTTAAAACCGGCGATGCCCTCAACAAACTGGACCTTGCCAGACGCAAACGACAACTGGATGTTCTCAAAATCCTGAAAGCCAGACCGTGAAATCCTCGCGGGGGAATCGAGCGAATTCATCTGGCCCTGAATCACCGCGATGGCCTATAAAGCCGTCATGTCTCGTTCCCCTATTGATCTCGCCGATTTTGGCGATGATGAACCACACTCACCAGCCCCCGGTGGCATGGCTGCCCGCGCCATGGCGACGGCCGAGCCTGCCTATCTCAAAGGCTTGAACCCGGAGCAGCGCGATGCGGTGCTTTCCATTGATGGCCCTCTGCTGGTTCTGGCGGGTGCCGGCACCGGCAAGACCCGGGTGCTCACCACCAGGCTTGCCCATGTGTTAACCATCCGCAAGGCCTGGCCCAATCAAATCCTCGCCGTCACCTTTACCAACAAGGCGGCACGGGAAATGAAAGAGCGCATCGGCATGCTGATTGGCGGCGTCGTCGAAGGCATGACATGGCTTGGCACCTTCCACTCCATCGGCGTCAAGATGCTGCGCAACCATTATGAATTGGTGGGCCTCAAATCCGGCTTTTCCATTCTCGATGACGACGACCAGTTGCGGCTCCTCAAGCAATTGCTGCAAGCCGAGAACATTGACGAGAAGCGCTGGCCCGCCCGCCAGTTGGCCAACCTGATTGACGGCTGGAAAAATCGCGGCCTCTTCCCCGCGCAAGTGCCGCAAGCCGAGGCCTATGGTTTTGGCAATGGTTTGGGCGCAAAGCTCTACGGCGACTATCAGGCCCGCCTGAAAATCATCAACGCCGCCGATTTTGGCGACCTGCTGCTGGAACCCTTGCGGCTTTTCCAAAACCACCCGGATGTGCTGAAAGAATATCAGCAGCGCTTCAAATACATGCTGGTCGACGAGTATCAGGATACCAACATTGCGCAATATCTTTGGCTGCGTCTTCTCGCCCAAGGCCACAAGAACATCTGCTGCGTTGGCGATGATGACCAGTCGATCTACGGTTGGCGTGGTGCTGAAGTCGATAACATCTTGCGCTTC
>JANONM010000278.1:0-5726 GCA_031420855.1 Hyphomicrobiales bacterium | reverse complement strand
CCAAACGCAATATTGTCAAAAACCGTGAGATACGGATAAAGCGCGTAATTCTGGAACACCATGGCGATGTTGCGGTCGCGCGGCCGCATGTCGTTCACCACCTTGCCGCCGATGGCAATTTCACCCCCGTCGACATCTTCAAGTCCGGCAATCGTGCGCAGCAATGTGCTTTTGCCGCAGCCGGAAGGCCCAACAAACACGGCAAACTCACCATCGCCGATGCTGAGGTCAATGCCTTTCAGCGCATGCACGGTGCCATAGTATTTCTGCAAGCCTGATATGCGGACGTTTGCCACTGCGTCTCTCCCTAACCCTTGACAGCGCCGAGCGATATGCCGCGCACCAGATAGCGTTGCATCACCGTGACGGCGATGAAGATCGGCAATGTGCCGAGCACCGACATGGCCGCAATCTTTGACCAGAAATTCGACTGCCCGCCCATGTAGTGCGTAAGCTGCACCGGGAACGTGATGACGTCGGTGCGCGTGAGGATGAGCGCAAAGATGAAGTCATTCCAGGCAAAGACAAACGTGAATACGGCTGTGGCCATGAGACCCGAGCGCGCCATGGGGAAAACCACCCGCCACAACATTTGCCAGCGTGTACAGCCATCCACCAACGCGCTCTCTTCAAGTTCCAGTGGAATGTCAGCGATGTAACCGCGCATCATCCAGATCACATAAGGCAGGTTGAAAGCGGTATAGAGCAGGATCAGCCCGGCAAAAGTATCAACCATGCCGAACCAGACATAGATCAGGAAGATGGGGAAGACGACCGCGATGGGCGGAATCATGCGTTGCGAAATGATCCACATGGCAAGGTTTTCGCCGCCTGTGTTGAAGCGTGCAAGGCTGTAGGCGCAGAAGGTGCCAAACACCATGGCGATGACAGAACTGACACCCGCCACGATCAGGCTGTTGAGAATGGCAACCACGTCGCCATCCTTGAACAACACCCAATAGTTGTTGAACTGGATTTCGCCCGGAACCCAAATCGGAGGCACGTGAAAGATCTCGTCCGGTGTCTTGAATGAAATCATGAACAACCAGTAGACGGGGAACAGGAATATCATGGTCACCCCAATTGCAATGGCATAGCGCAGTGCCAGCGTGGCGGACTTTTTTTGGCGACGGGTGAAGCGCGTCATTTCACCAACTCCGTCCGCCGCAGCACAATTGTGACGATGACAGACAACAAGGCAACAACAAGAAAGGCAACGGCTGCCGTGTAACTTGTGTCAAATTGCGAGAAGCCTATCACATATGTGTAAAGTGATATGGTTTCCGTCATTGAACCGGGTCCGCCTTCGGTCAGCACCCAAATGATGTCAAAGATCCGGAACATGTCGAGTCCCCGGATCAGCACAGCAATGGCAACAACTGGTTTGATCGCAGGCAAAATGATCTGCCGCAGCACGCGCCAATAGGAAGCACCATCGAGTTCAGCCGCTTCGAGTTGTGATTGATCAACGTTGGACAAGGCGGCCAACAGCAGCAGGAACATGAAAGGTGTCCATTGCCACACTTCACAGATGATGATGGCGGGATAGACCAAACTTGGATTGACCGTCCACAACAGTGTGACAGGTTCACCCGCGAAATAATTCACGATCTGCCCAATCGGGCCAAACCGCACATCGAACATCAGCCGCCATGTTGCCCCCGCAACAATCGGGGAAAGGACTGTCGGCAACACCAGAAGCGCCACAAAGATCTGTCGGCCCGGCATCTTGTCGAGAAACAATTGTGCCAGCAGGTATCCGAAAATCAATTCCAGCGGCAAGGCGATGGCGGTGATGAATGCTGTATGGCCGAGGGCTTGCCAAAGCCTCGCGTCTTTGAACAGCTGTTTGTAGTTCAACAGCCCGTGAAAGGAGGTATCCACTTCCGTCATGGTGATGTTTTGGAAGCTGACGACCAGCGAATAGACCAGCGGAAAAATGCCGACGAGCAGCAGGATCAGTATACCTGGTGCAATCATCAGGTACTTGAAATGCCGGTCAGAGAAAAGGGAGATGCGGTCTCCCGTTGTCGTGTCACTGCTCATGGAGTCATGCAAGGGCAAAAGCAGGAGAACCGCAAGTGCGATTCTCCCGCCTTGTTATGGTCAGGGATAGGCACCGGGCTTTGCCGCCCAGGCCGCGTAGATTTCCTTCTGCTTGTCGACGCCGACCTTTTCGGTGATGGCATCAAACTGTGCTGCCATGTCATCGGCAACAGCTTTCGGGTCGGTTCCTGCAAACAGGCTGCTGAGCGACCTCGACATGGCTTCGTCATATTTGTCTTGCTGCAACATCGAGAGATCAAGCAGGCCCTTCTCGCCTGACAATTTGATGGTGTCGAGATAGGCCCCGGCATCCGGCCACAGCTTGCGGTATTCCGCGCTTTCATAGTGCGAGGTGCGGAATGGGTCACGCAGCGTGTAAGGCAGCTGTACGCGCTCAAGGCTTGTCTGCTTGCTGTTCAGCCACTGGATGAACAGGTAAGCCGCTTCCTTGTTCTTCGAGGCAGAAGACACCGACAGCGCAAAGCCCACGCCCAGTTCGGGTCGTCCCAACGGGTTGATGGCATAGCCGACCTTGCCCGCAACCTGGGTTTTCGGAACCCAGTTCAACGCCTCTTCGTTGGCACCATAGCCCGCAGCCCATCGTCCATAGGGAGGCCAGGAAATGGTCATGGCCGTGGCACCCTGCAGGAAGTTTGCCAGGTTGTCGACAAAGTTCCACTGTTCAACGCCCGGCGGCATGAACTTGTTGTCTGCCAGCATGGCGGCGAGCACCTTCACCCCCACGTCGCTGTTGACGGTAGACTTCATGGTTGCGGCGTCAAAGAACTTGCCGCCCTCCATGCGGAAGCGTTCCTGATACATGTATTGCGGATAAGGTGCCGAACGGAAGAAACCTGCTCCATAGGTTTTTGGCGCCATCTTGTCGGTGATGAACTGGCCGATCTCCGAGAACTGCTTCCAGTCCTTTGGCGGTGCCAGGTCGTAGCCAAGCTTGGCCTTGAACTCTTCCATCATCTTCGGATCCTCGAAAATGTCCTTGCGATAGTAGAGCAGCATGACGTCGCCGTCATCCGGGAAGCCATAAATCTTGTCGCCCACCTTCATCTGGTTGTCGCGATAGGCGGCGGCGATGTCCTGCAATTCATCACGGTAGCTGTACTGGTCAACGAAGGCATCCAGCGGCTCGAGAGCACCTGCCTTCACAAGATCCGGCATCCACGACGGGATAACGTTCAGGGCGTCATAGGCACCAGCGCCAGAGCGGAAATCCTGGATGATCTTGGTGAACATCTGGTCGGTTGGAACCTCCACCACCTTGACCTTGATGCCCGTCAGCTTTTCCCATTTGGGGCCGGAATAGTTGAGCGGATCAAGCGACTGCAGGCCGGCTTCCCACACAATGCTGATTTCCGTTCCGGCATATTTCTTGGCCGCTTCAACGGCGATTTCCGCCGCATTCTTGGCCTGCGCAAAGGCCAGTGATGGGGACAGCGCTGCAAGCGATGCACCCAGCATAAGTAGTCGTCTGTTGATCATGTTTTCCTCCCAGGACGTTGCTTCAGCAGGTCTTGGCGTTTCGCCCTTGAACCCGGCTGTCTAGTTTTGCTGACCTCAATGGATCAGCATTCCTCCATTCACATCAATCACAGCCCCGGTGACGTAGGCTGAAAGATCAGATGCAAGGAACAGGTAGATGTTGGCCACGTCCGCCGCCGCACCCAGGCGACCCAGCGGAATGCCCTTGATGATTTCGGTCTTCATCTCCGGCGTGAGTTTGTCGCCCGTGATGTCGGTTTCAATCAAGCCCGGTGTCACGCAGTTCACACGAATGCCGTCAGGCCCGAATTCGCGCGCCATGGCCTTGGCCAGCCCCAGCACACCAGCCTTCGCCGCCGAATAATGTGGCCCGCCAAAAATGCCGCCGCCGCGTTGGGCGGAAACCGAGGACATGCAGGCAATGGAGCCCCTGCCCTGGCTCTGCATGTGCGGGATCACGGCCTGGCTCAGCAACAGCACGCCCGTAAGATTGACATCGACAATGCGCTGCCAACTCTTCAGGTCAATTTCCAAGGTCTTCAGCGGTTGCGTAATGCCGGCGTTGTTGATCAGAATGTCGATGGCACCAAACCTCTCCTTCACTACGGCCGTGGCGCTGCGGCAGGCTTCAAGGTCTGTTACATCGCAGCGCAGACCGATGTGACCATCGCCAAGTGAGGTCGCCGCTTCGTGTGCAGCATTCAAGTCCAGATCAAGGATCGCCACCTTGGCACCCTGCAACGCAAACAGCCGGGCAGTCGCCAAGCCAATGCCACGGCGGCTGGCTGCACCAGAAATCACAGCTGTTTTGCCCTGCAACAGCATTGCATCCTCCCCATCGCCACAGTTTGTTCATGTTGCCGGGAGTAAAGGATTGGCCAGGGAAAGACCGAAATCAAACGCGTTCTTTACAAGTATTCATGAATCCTGTTCACTTGTCGGCATGTCCCTCAATTTGTCACTTCTCAAAGCCTTTGAAGCTGCTGCCCGCACTGGTTCGTTCCAGGAGGCGGCATCAGAGCTTCATCTGTCTCCCAGTGCCGTGAGCCATGCGATCCGCAAACTGGAGCAATCCCTGAGCGTTACACTCTTTAGAAGGCAAGGCCGCCAGGTGAGTCTCAGTTCGGATGGCAGTACCCTCATGCGCCATGTGGGACCAGCCTTTGAGGACCTTCGACGTGGCGTGGATCAGGTGTCCATGCGTGGACCAAAGCTGCTACGTGTGCATTCCGCGCCAAGTTTTGCCGCCCAGTGGTTGACGCCGCGTCTGCCGCGCTTTCTCGCATCCCATGCGGATATTGAAATCCGGCTTTCTGCGGGTGTGGACTATACGCGCTTTGCCAATGATGAGTTCGACGTTGACATTGTCTACGGTCGCCCGACCCAGGAAGGTGTAATCGTCTTGCCCATGGGCGAAGAAACCGTGACACCACTTTGTTCACCAAAGTTCGCCAGCCTGGTGCGCCGTCCGGAAGACTTGCTGAAACACGCCCTGATCGACAGCGACAACAAGAAAGTGCGATGGCCGGACTGGTTCGCCGCCAACGGCATGACTGCACCGCCACCCCACGGCATGCGCTTCGACAGAAGTTTCCTTGCCATCTCTGCAGCCGTCAACGGACTTGGAATCGCACTTGAATCAACAAGGCTTGCCGAAAAGGAAATTGCAGAAGGAACCCTCGTGCCCATTCTGGCAGGCAAGGCGAAAGACGTCCGATACATCGGCCACTTTCTCGTCTTTCCCATGCTGGCCCTCAAAAGACAGCCACTTCAGATGTTCAGAGACTGGATTACCAAGGAACTTCAGCTTCAGTAGCAATAGCATTCCACCGCAGATGATTGCCTAAAACATCCAGAAGCACATTCGCTTTCACTTCATGCACACTGTCTTATACCAACGGCCACTCGAATTGCCTCTACTTCGATTGTTCCAGCACATAGATGTGAGGCGTGTTGGTTTTCGGTAGCATTGCGGCGGTGAGTTCAAGGATTGATCCCTTCACACGCGTCACATTCTCCGGCTTGCAATGGCCAAGGAAGGTTTCGACGGGCTCAATCTTCAAGACACCTTTTGCACTGTAGTAGTGCATGGGAATGACAGCCTTGGGCTTCAGTCTGGCAATCACCTTGTCCAGTTCGTCGAGGGCAATGGTGGCGTGGGCACCAGCCAAGGCCAGCAACAC
>JANONM010000277.1:0-4092 GCA_031420855.1 Hyphomicrobiales bacterium | reverse complement strand
GGTTTTGTGGCGTTTGCACACGAGGGGAGGATTCCCGTTTTAAACCCATGTTTCCCATTGCTTCGGCAACGATGAAGAAATCTCGCATTTTCGCAAATGAAATGGTTAAAGTTTTGTTTTGAGTGGAATATTTTCAAACGCCTTGGTTGACTGAATGTCTGATGGCGAAGTGCCATAGTGCCGTTTGAAGGATCGGTCGAAATACGAGATGTCAGAATAGCCCACCTCAAGCGCGATTTCTGATATGCGTTTTCTGGTGGCTGAGGTCGCGCACAACAGTGCAAAGGCGCGTTCAAGTCGCAATTCATTCACGAACCCGGTAAAAGTCTTTCCCGTGGATTGAAACAGCCTTTGTACATAGCGTGGTGAAATCCCGAGCGCATCTGCAACTGCCAAAACAGATAAATCTGGTTCTTCAAAATGTGCCCCGGCAAATTCCTGTATTGCACAGAGCCGTGCAGCGGCAACTGGACTGAGGGAACTTTCACCCAGTCTCATATTTGTCTCGCAAGTGATTGCGACCAAATCAAACAGATGTCGCTGAATTGCGTCTTGCGTATGTTCGCCCAAAACCCGTTTCCCGGTTTCGAGCGCATGCACATAACTTCGCAGCAGTTGCAAACCTTCACTTGACTTGGAAATACGCGCCCGGAAGCCTTCCAACGATGGCAATCTGCTGGCCAACTCTGCCGCCGGAATCATCATGGCGACGTAGCTGAAATTGGTCTTTGCTCCCAGCAAACCGGGTTCTGAAATCTGCATGAGTACAGCGTCGCCTTGGCCAAGCTGGAATTGCTGTCGCTTCTTGATGACTTTAATTTTTCTGGTCCTCGACAGGGGAAAGCGAAGGCAAGCGTCCTGTTTTATCCCTTCGCTTAAGCACTTGGCCAAAACCTGGAGATGTGCTAGCCTTCCCCCGGGGCAAGTTTGAAGACGGCTGACGTGTGTGCCTTGCATGCATGTTCCGCTGCCCATTGGTTTGCCGCGGTGCCTCCGCGAGGTGTGACATGTCAGGTTTGATGTAACTTGCCGCAATCTCCGCTTTGCTTGGGAGCACCTGAAATGCCAACTTTGACAATCAACGGCACGGCCGGAAATGATGCGCTTGCAGTAACCGAGACCGGGGTTGGAAGTGGCTACTATGTATTGAATGTTTCAATATTCTCCTACAGTGGCATAAGCGGCTTCGTTTTTGATGGCGCTGTTGGCAATGATACCATGACAGGTACATCCGGCGCCGATGTTTTTACAGGCGGCGAGGGTAGCGATTTCATCATTGTCGGCCTTGGAAACGACGTCCTGGTGGTTTAGGGCGGCGACATTGAAATTGGTGAATTGTATGACGGCGGCGGCGGCAATGACACGCTGAGGATTCTAAGCAGCGCATCTTTTTTTACTGGCAGTGTAATTTTGTCCATTGAGAGGATAGAATTTAACACGGGTGAAAACGCCTTTGCCTCATTCGATGCTTCACAGTTTGGCAGCGGCGTGTCCCTGTCCGCGACGATTGACGGCAACGCCAGTGCCGCTTTCAGCGACACATTGCAGATATCCATGGGGTCCATGACCAGCTTGAACTTGTCAGGTCTGACCATGCTGGATTTTTCTCATCCCGGTGACCAGGTTATTATCATCGGCGATGGTGCCGCGGAGACGATCATCGGCACAAGCGTTCGAGATTTTATTCAAGGCAGAGGCGGCAACGACAGTCTCAACGGTGGCTTGGGCGTCGACAGAATGGAAGGCGGCGACGGTTCTGACACTTATTTTGCAAATGTTTTCAACGACGTGGTATTCGAAATCAATCCCGACCTCGCCACGGGTGGCACGGACACCGTGAATTTCACGGGCACTTCAGGCACATTCATTCTGTCTGCCAATGTCGAGCGCCTCATCCTCGGCGGCAGTTCCGCGATCAATGGAACCGGCAATGACCTGGCCAATATCATCACCGGCAATGGCGCAGCGAACATTCTCAACGGCGGTATTGATGCGCTTTCCGACACACTCACGGGTGGCTTGGGCAATGACACCTACATCATCAATTCGGCCATCGACAACATTGTTGAACTTGTTGGCGGCGGCACGGCGGACCGGGCCAAGGTGAGCCTGTCATTTGGCGGCAACAAGCCCAACTGGTTGAAACAAAGCGGGGTTCCAGCTCGCGCTCCGCAAGGGCTCCGCTTGGCTGGAATGACGGTCTTTGGTGTGTGTGGCAATGCATAACTTCCCCGGCCAGTCCGCCACTTTCGCGGGGGATGACGAGAGGTAGCACGTGACTTCAATTGACCGCATGTTGCATCAGCCCATTGAAACGCTGCAAGAATCTTGAACTGGCCACCGAAGCAGACTCTGCCACCAAATCCATGTCAAAGCCATTCAGCGCCTTGGGGACACCGAAAAACTTTCGCGCCTCAGCAACTGAAAATCCGGCAAGTTGTGTGGCCTCGAGATAGGCTGAGGTCTTGTCGGCCTGTTTGATCAGTTCCAGCAGGGCCGGATCAACGACGGGAGGCAAGCCAAAGCGTCGGTGGATGGCCGCCAGCAAGCGGTTTTCAAAAGCCTTGTAGTCCATTCCCAGTGCTGCCTTGAAGGGCGAGATCATGTCGCCCACAACATACTCCGGCGCATCATGCAGAAGCGCCGCCAGCCTGTGTTGCTTGCTGGCCCTTGGCGTCCAATGGCCAAACAGTTGTTCAACCAGCACGCTGTGTTGCGCCACCGAAAACGCATGATCGCCATGGGTCTGGCCATTCCACCGCGCCACCCGGGCAAGACCATGGGCAATGTCTTCGATTTCAATGTCGAGCGGCGAGGGATCGAGCAGGTCGAGCCGCCGCCCCGACAACATGCGTTGCCAGGCTCGCTTGCCCGTGCTGGCATCGTTCATTTTCGGCGCACCAGTTTTTTGACGGCTTCATGGCGGTGACACTCCACCATGTGGTCATTCACCAGTCCGCAGGCCTGCATGAAGGCATAGACAATGGTGGGGCCAACAAATTTGAAGCCGCGTGTTTTCAAGTCCTTCGAAATTGTTTCGGCCAGCGGGGTTTTTGTCGGCACATCGCCCCTGCCGCGCATCTGGTTCTGCAAGGGCACGCCATCCATGAAACCCCAGAGATAGGCTGAAAAGTCTGGTATCGAAAGATAGATTTGGGCGCTTGCAACTGCCCCTTCAATCTTCATCCGGTTGCGCACAATGCCAGCATCCTGCATCAGGTTTTCAATTTTGCTGCGGTCATAGCGGGCCATCACTTCAGGCTTGAAACCATCAAAAGCCGTCCTGAAATTTTCACGTTTGCGCAGAATCGTGATCCACGACAGCCCCGCCTGAAAACCATCGAGGATGAGTTTTTCAAACAGTGCCCGCCCGTCATATTCCGGTACCCCCCAATCCGTATCGTGGTAGTGCACATAAAGTGGATCAGTGCCGCACCACTGGCAGCGGCAAAAGCCATCCTCATGCTTTGCGGCAGTCATTGCGCTATCCCCGGCAACACAAGATCAAATTTCGCCCACAAGGGTTTTTGCACATGCAGCCTGACTCCACCTGTCAGCACGGGTTCAGTCACCTCTGCCAGCTTGTCCAGCCGCAGCAGGGCGAGACCTTGACCCTGATCACTTGACAGCATCTGGCCAAGCCGCGTCCCACCCGATATCACATCGCCGCCCGCCGCAGCGACGCCGTCAATAGTAACAGGCAGAATTCGTGAGCGCGCTGTGCCGCGATGCTGCATCCGCGAGACAATTTCCTGTCCCACATAACAGCCCTTGGAAAAATGCACGCCGTTCAACTGGTCGAGATTGGCTTCATGCACGAACAGGGCACCGGAGCCGATATCCGCAACGCTGTCAGCAAGGCCATGCAGAATGCGCAAGGCGTCATAGCCCTCGCCCTCGTCCACAGTAGCTCTTTCAATCACCGCACGATAACCCATCTCCGGCAAGCGCGGATCAGCATAACACAGGCCCGGAAGATCGGCCGCGGGTGAAACGGCGACCGCCAAATTCTCAGGTTGCTGAATATCGATCTTGGCCCGCAAGCGATAGAGCATCAGCTTTTGCATCAGGGCTGCCGCTTGAACTGCCGCA
>JANONM010000276.1:0-2002 GCA_031420855.1 Hyphomicrobiales bacterium | reverse complement strand
GGAAGCCTCTTCCATTTTGGCGGCAAGCTCAGCCTTCACTGGCCCGCCGCCTTTTTCGAGGAAGGTTTCCGCCTCTTCAACCAAATCCTGATAATCTTCTGACGTGATGTAGTTCACGCAAGGGGCGGAACAGCGCTTGATCTGGTGCAGCAAACAGGGTCGGGTCCGGTTGTTGAAAAACGAGTCCGTACAAGTGCGCAGCAGAAAAGCTTTCTGCATGGTGTTGATGGCATGGTTGACCGCTCCTGCCGAAGCAAAAGGACCATAGTAATTTCCCTGTCTATTGCGGGCACCGCGATGCTTGGTCAGCTGCGGCGAGGCATGATCCCTTGCAATCAGGATATAGGGGAAACTCTTGTCATCGCGCAGCATGACATTGAAGCGCGGCTTCAGTTTCTTGATCATGTTGGATTCAAGCAGCAGGGCCTCGGCCTCTGTGCCCGTCACCACAAACTCCATGTTCCGCGTCAGCGCAATCATGTGGGCAATGCGGTTGTTGTGGCCCTGCCCCCGCGCATAATTCGAAACCCGGTTCTTCAGGTTCCGCGCCTTGCCCACATAGATGACACCGCCCTCGGCATCGAACATGCGGTAAACCCCCGGCTTCAGGGGAAGCCTGGTGACGAAATCCCGGATGATGTCGGGGCCGGAAAGTGGTGGTGAATCGGTCATGGCGAGGAGTTTAGCGGAAGTCAGGGCTGGAAAACGACAGGTATAGAATAGGTATAGGATAGGTACAAAACTATACCTATTGAACCTATCGATCTCCCGCCCGCTTCAAAATCTAGCACAGTTCCAACACACAGGAACCCCGCTTTGGCGACAACAAACTCAACTCGCTGGAAGAAAGCGGGGTTCCAGCTCGCGCTTCGCAAGGGCTACGCTTGGCTGGAATGACGGTCACTGGTGTATCGTTGACGAAAGATGACTTGCCCCGGACAGCAGTGCGTGTTCGCGGGGATGACGGGTTTAAGGGGGTTAATTAACCGCCCGGTGCGCTAACGCCCCCGTTCAATTTCAACACCCACACTCCGGGCGTTGGGGATGATGTCGGGTTTTTCCACGCGCACCCTTGCTGCCAGAACGCGTTTGTCTTTCAAACAGGACTGGGCGATTTTTTCGCAGAGGGTTTCGACGAGATTGATATGGCCTTCCGCCAGAATGCTTTCAACCTTTTTGGCGATGATTTCATAGGACACCACATGGCTGATTTCATCACTCATCGGACCATCGGACTCGCGCACCGAAAGATCAATATTGACGATGATGCGCTGTGGTTTCAGTTTCTCTTGCTCATAGATGCCAATCAGCGCCTGGCACTCAAGGTCGCGCACAAAGACATGCCGCACCTGCGCCTTGGCGGAGGCGACATGATGCGAAATCATCGGCTTCTTGCTCATTCATTCACCTCTACGATATCTGGCGTTTGCCAGACCAGATGTTGCCCGCCGTCGAGCGCAATCATCTGGCCCGTCAACGCCGGTTGGGACAATATGAATTTTACGGCTTCGCTGATTTCCTGGGGCGACGTGCCGCGCCCCAGCAACGTCAACCGCGCCTGCTTGTCGAACTCGCGCTGATCCATGCGTATCGAAGGCAAGGCAGGACCGGGGCCGATGGCATTGACCCGGATGCGCGGCGCCAAGGCTTGCGCCAAAGTGCGGGTGGCTGTCCACAAGCCGGTTTTGGACATGGTATAAGAGAAGAAACGCGGATTGAGCTTCCACACCCGTTGGTCAATGATGTTGATGATATTGCCGTGAAGGTCGTCAGGCAAAGCCTTGGCAAAGGCCTGGGCCAACATGATGGGTGCTCGCAAGTTGGTGTCTTGATGGGTGGACCAGCTTTCGCTTGAAATGCTGCCCACTTCATCCGGTTCGAAAATCGAAGCGTTGTTGATCAGCGTGGTGAGCGGACCAAGGGCGTGGCTGACCTCTGCCACCAATCGCTCTGGCGTTTTCACATCCGCCAGATCACCTTGCACAACAATGGCGCTGCGTCC
>JANONM010000275.1:0-3777 GCA_031420855.1 Hyphomicrobiales bacterium | reverse complement strand
TCGGTGATGGAGCGGCCAATCAGGGCTGTCTCTATGAAGCGATGAATCTTTCGTCGGTGTGGAAACTGCCGATCGTATTCCTGTGTGAGAACAATCAGTATGCGCTGTCCACACCGGCCCATACAGTGACGGCGGGTGTGTTGGCGAACCGTGCTGCAGGTTTTGACATGCCGGGTGTGCGCGTTGAAGACGGACAAAGCGTGCTGACAGTCTATGACGCTGTGAAAACCGCTGTGGACCGCGCCCGTGCGGGCCAAGGCCCCAGCTTTGTCGAAGTTGTCACGTATCGGTTCAATGAGCATTCGGAAGGTTTGCGTCTTGCCGTTGACTATCGTGATGCAGAACTGAAGGCCGCGTGGCTGAAGCGCGATCCCATCAAACTGTTCCGCGCCCATATGCTGGAACACGGTGTTGCCGATGAAGCGACACTCGCAAGCCTTGAAGCAGAGGTGATGGCGGAAGTGGATGCGTCGGTGGCTTTCGCCAATGATAGTCCCTACCCCGAACTCTCTGTCGCCTTCAAAGATATTTACACCGAACCCTTCGGAGCAACATCATGACCATCACAAGTTATCTCGGTGCCATTGGCGAGGCGCAACGCGAAGCCATGGCGGCCGACAGCCGCGTCATCATCATGGGTGAAGACGTGGAGGCCAATGTCTATGGCACCATGGGCGGCGGCAAGTCGCGCGCCGACAAGGGCGACTTCCTGCAAATGTTTGGGGCCAACCGCATTCGCAATACGCCCATCTCGGAAGAGGTGATGGTGGGGGCGGCGGCAGGTGCGGCGATGACCGGGCTTCGGCCTATCGTCGATTTGTCCTACTCAACCTTTCTCTACATGGCGATGGACCAGTTCATCAACCAAGTGGCCAAGAGCCGCTATATGTTTGGCGGCCAAGCATCACTGCCCGTCGTGTTCCGCTCCGCCATGTTCTATGGCTTGAGCACGGCAGCCCATCACTCAGATAGGCCATACCCGATGTTCATGAACATGCCTGGTCTCAAGATCATGGTGCCCGCTTCTCCAACCGACGCGAAGGGTTTGTTGCGCACGGCCATCGATATGGATGATCCCGTCATGTCTTTCGAAGCGTGCTTGCTGTGGGGCCTGAAGGAAGATGTGCCCGACGGTGAGTTCCGCATTCCCTTCGGCGTGGCCCGCACGGTGCGTGAAGGAACAGACGTCACTCTGGTTGCGATTTCATCGGCAGTTCAGCAAGCCATACTTGCCGCAAAAACCTTGGAAGCCGAAGGCATATCGGTGGAGATCATTGATCCCCGCACATTGGTGCCACTCGATCACGACGCGATTTTCAGATCAGTTGCGAAGACAGGTCGTCTGGTTATCGCCGATCCCGCCAATAAAACCTGCGGTGCTGCGGCAGAAATTTCCGCACTGGTGTCTGAAACCATTTTTGACAGTTTGAAGGCACCAATTCTGCGCGTCACTACGCCGGACACCCATATTCCGTTCAGCCCGGCGCTTGAAAAACAACTTTATCCGAATGCGGAAAAAATTGCGGATGCTGTTCGCAAGGTGACCGGCTCAAAAATGAAAGGACACTGACAATGCCAAACATCAAAGTACTGCTGCCCCAATGGGGCATGGGCATGAGCGAAGGCAAGATCATTAAATGGCTGAAGGCCGTGGGTGACACCGTTGCCGAAGATGAGCCGCTGGCCGAGATTGAAGCTGAAAAAGCTACTGAAACACTTGAGTCTCCGGCGGCGGGTGTGCTCACCGAGATCTTGTTTGATGTTGACTCCACTGTTGAAGTGCGCACGCCAATCGCCATCATAAAAATTTCCTAACTTCTTTACGAGAGGACTTTACTATGCCTTGGGCCAATCCACGCCAACTAATTGATGATGCACGCGCCGGCAAATATGCCGTGGGTGCTTTCAACATGCACAATGATGAAACCACCGAAGCGCTGGTGCGTGCGGCTGAACAAGCCAAGTCGCCTGTGATCCTGCAAGTGGGACGCGCCATTGTTCCACACATGGGGGTCAAAAAAGCCTTCAACATGACAAAACGCATCGCCGAGGAATCCGATGCGCAATTTGTCATTCATTTGGATCATGGTCCATGGGATGAGTGCCTTGAAGCCATCAAGCTTGGCTTCAATTCCATCATGTGCGATTTCGCGCATTTGCCATTTGAAGAAAACATCCGCTGGACGAAACGGGTTGTCGAGATTTCCCATGACTTCGGCATTCCCGTGGAAGCGGAACTCGGCAAAATTCCCGACGTTGGCGAAAGTGTGAACTGGGAGGATTACTATACTACTGTTGATGAGGCCACGCGCTTCGTTGCGGAAACCGGCGTTGACTATCTCGCCATTTCTGTTGGCATTGTGCATGGTGTAATTCCCGGCCTGAAGCCTGAACCTTTGTCAATCAAGCGCACCCTTGAAATCCGTGATGCCACGAAAATTCCACTGGTGCTGCACGGAGCGTCCGGTATTCCAGTGGACGAAGTGCAAGCAGCCAAGGCTGCGGGTGTGCACAAGTTCAATGCTGATACTGATCTTCGCCACGTGTTCCGTCAGGGCATGCTGGATGTGTGGTCGAAGGACGACCATCAACTCGAAGAGGCCATGGCAGAGGGCCGCAAACGCATGATCAAGGGCACCATCGAAAAGATGGAGCTGTATGGCTGCGCCGGAAAGGCAAAGTCTGCGTAGTGGACATTTTCGGCGGGCCATTCCAGATCATCGATGATACGGAATTGCCCGCCGAAGAACGCCCGCACCCGCAGGATTATGCCGCGTGGGTGAAGCAACAACTGACTGGCTTGCGGATTGGCGATCAAGGCATACTGCGCTTTCGACGCCCGCGCCCAACCGCTGCTTTTTCTCCACAGGATACAACGCACCCCGACTATGAGCAGGTCAAGGAGCAGGCGAGGGCACGCGGCTTTGAACCGATTGAACGCGGCACGGGTGGCAGGCTCACGCTGTTTGATGAACACGCATTGGGCATTACGATTATAGCGCCCCATGCAGAGCCGCATCAGCATATCTTGAAGCGATATGAGATACTTTCAGCGGCCATCGCCACGGCGCTGCAGAATCTCGGTATCGATGCCCGGGTCGGTGAATTGCCAAATGAATATTGCCCCGGCAAATACAGCGTCAACGCCGGGGGACGCATCAAGCTGGTGGGCGTGGCCCAACGCATGAACCAGCGCTGCTTGCAAATGGGGGCCATTATTTCAGTTACGCGATCAGACTGGGCCTGTACCGGAATTGAAGAAGCTTATCGCGCCATGGGGCTGAACTTCGATCCCAAGACCTATGGCGCAATTTTGGATCTGCAACCTTCGCTGACCTATGCCGATGTGCGATCAGCCTTGCTGGAGTCCGTCAGCGCGGCGCTGCTTCAGACCTGACATTCTTTACACTGCGGCGAGCAAGCTCGGCCTCTGCGCGTTCAATCTCAGACTTGGTGCGGGTCTTGTTCCAGCCCAGCACATCGGCAGCAATCTCTGCTGTTTCCTGAATGACATCCGGATTCAGGAGGCCCTCCATGGTGATGGCGGTGCGGCGCAACAACAGGTCGGCAAGGTGGCGCACGTTTTCGTGGGTGCAGATGTAGGCGATCTCACCGCTGCTGTAACCGGCAAGCGATGACAGGGGGTGGTCCTGGGTCGTTGCTGCGAAATCCTGCACAGTCAGGGCCTTGGTGCCGTAACGGTCGAGCAAGGCATCTCCGCGAGAGCCAATCCTGCTGACCATGGCAGTGCGGCTGTTTTCATCGCGGGGATAGTTG
>JANONM010000274.1:0-3902 GCA_031420855.1 Hyphomicrobiales bacterium | reverse complement strand
CCGCGCTCCTTTTGCAAATCCAGCAACAGATTGATGATCTGGGCTTTTACGGAAACATCCAGCGCCGATGTTGGCTCATCTGCCACAAGCACGGTCGGTTGCAGGATCAGGGCGCGGGCAATGGCCACACGCTGGCGCTGGCCGCCTGAGAGTTCATGGGAGTAGCGCCCGCCATAGCGATGATCGAGGCCCACGCGCTCAAGCATTTCCATGGCCGATTTTTTCTGTTCCGGGGCTGAACCGAGCCTGTGGATATGCAATGGTTCAGCCACTATTTGTGACAGTGTCATCATCGGGTCGAGGGCGGAGTAACTGTCTTGGAACACTACCTGCATTTTGCGGCGGAAGGGTTTCAACGCGGCATGATCAAGCTTGGTGATGTCGGTTCCACTGACAAAAATTTGCCCTGACGTGGGTTCCAACAGTCGCATGGCCAACATGCCAGTCGTGGATTTGCCTGAGCCAGATTCTCCGACCAAGCCGACGATGCTGTTGGTAGGTAGCAGCAAGTTGACATCACGCACAGCTTTGAGTTCCGCGTAGCTGGGAAACAGGCCCCCCTTGGTTTTCAGGAGGAATGATTTGTTGAGGCCGCGCAACTCCAGTGCCGGGGTCATTGCAACCTCCAACAGGCGGCGTGACGGTTTTCTGCAATGGTGATAAACGGTGGCGCTTCCTTGCACTTTGCATAAGCAAATTCGCAGCGCGGGTGAAACGGACAACCCGCTGGTGGATGTACCGGACTTGGCGATGCGCCGCTGATTTCGGTGAGGCGCTGACGCCCCGGTATTTGGCCCGGTATGGAGCGCAGCAGGGCGATGGTATAGGGATGCGCTGGCCTATCAAAAATCTCCTGCACGGGCCCCTCCTCCATCACTCGGCCACCATACATTACCACCACACGATCCACCGTTTCGGCGATGACGCCCAAATCATGGGTGACCATGATGAGGCCCATGCCGAATTCTGCTTGCAGATTTTTGATCAGTTGCAGGATTTGTGCTTGAATGGTCACATCAAGGGCAGTTGTCGGTTCATCGGCAAACAGGATTTTTGGACGGCATGACAGGGCCATGGCAATCATCGCCCGTTGCAACATGCCGCCAGAGAGTTGATGGGGATAGCTCTCAAGAACCGCAGCCGGATTTTTGATTTCAACCTTTGCCAACAATGCTGCAGCTTCAGTTTTCGCCTCTCGATTTGACAGCCTGCGGTGGGCCTGAATGGTTTCGATGATTTGATGGCCGATGG
This sequence comes from Hyphomicrobiales bacterium, assembly GCA_031420855.1. GTDB lineage: Bacteria > Pseudomonadota > Alphaproteobacteria > Rhizobiales > Aestuariivirgaceae > Aestuariivirga. The sequence goes on along the minus strand of JANONM010000274.1, from coordinate 2,651 downwards.
AGAAGACGGGATCAAACGCCGTCATCGGATCCTGGAACACCATGGCCGCAACGCGACCCCGCATCGATGCCAGTTTTCGACGATCGGCGCTCAACATGTCTTCGCCCGCAAGCATCATGCGATCAGCCGTGATTTTGGCGGGCGGCTCACGCAACAGCCGCAACACGGCCATGCAGGTGACGGACTTTCCTGATCCAGACTCACCCACAATGCCCAGGCTTTCACCTGCATCCACATGCAAGGTCATGCCGCGCACGGCTTGCACGGTGCCTTCGTGTTGGGAAAAACTGACGCTGAGATTTTGGATGTCGACGAGCCGCATTGCCTGTCCCGGTTCTGTCTATCGCAGGAGGCGATGTTCAAGTATCCGCCCCCCGACAAAAGCCGGGAGGCGTTGAACTCAAACTACTTCTTTTCGACGTGAGTATAGAAGTACAGGCCCAACTGGCGCAGCGGCGTGAAACCAAGCCTGTTGGGCGTTGTTCCTTCACCGGTGATGGCCTTGCTGGCCACGGCAACGGTGATGGGGTGCACCAATGGAATGAACGACACGTTGTCGATCAGCACCTGCTCGGCTTGCTGATAGAGTTTCGAGCGTTCTTCCCATGTTGCACCTTTGTCAGCGGCAGCCACCAGATCATCATAGGCTTTGATCTTGTGGTGATGGCGACCACCATTGTAGAAGATGCCATAGAAGTTTGACGGATCGATGTAGTCATATTCGTAGGGTGCCAGGAACAGGTTGTTCTTGCGCTCCAGCAAGCCTGCCATCCAATCCTTCGTTGGCATGACCTTGAGGTTCATGGTGATGCCGAGGTTGGTTTTGAACTGGGCTTGCAGATATTGCAGCATGGGAGCGGTGATCGCACCATTGTAGCCACCCTGATCGCGATACCAGATTTCGACTTCAGGGAAGCCCTTGCCATCTGGATAGCCTGCCTTGGCGAGATGTTCCTTGGCCTTGGCGATATCGAACACGGCCTGGCTGGTGATCGCATCGTTGTAGCCAGGGTATCCAGGCGGCAGCAATGACTTGCCGGGGATCGCAAGATCCTTCAGCACAGTCGAGGTCATTTCTTCGCGGTTGATGGCATAGAAAAGTGCCTTGCGCACATCGATGTTGTCGAAAGGTGCTTTTTCCAGATCAAACGAAATGTAGGAAGTGGCGAACACGGCGTTCTTGGTGATCTGGCCGGGAAAGCGCTTGTCAACAAACGGAACCTGCCCGGTGTTGAGGAATGAGAAATCCGCTTCGCCAGCCATGAAGGCCGGTAGGCCAACTTCGGGTGCACCAAGCGATGGATCAATCACCAGCTTGTCGACCTTGGCCTGCCATGGGCCCTTGTAAGTTGGGCTTTTTACCAGAACCATGGAGTTGTTGGATTTTTCCCAGCTTTCGACCATGAAGGGACCAGAGGTGACGAGGGTTTCGACCTTGGCCGCATATTCGTCACCCAGTTTGTCCCATACGTGTTTGGGAACAGGGTACCACAGGCTGACAACACCTGGAAGATAGGGCTTTGGTGTTTCAGTGGTGATTTCCAGCGTCTGGTCGTCAATAGCCTTGATGCCGAGTGTTGAAACATCAGCCTTGCTTTCCGTCACCGGACCCCAGTTCTTGATGCCTCCGGCATAGCCCCAGTACCAGGCGAAGTCATAGCCTGTCGTGGCAGCGCGTTGCATGGCGAAGAGATAATCGCTGGCTTTCAGTGGTTGACCGTCGCTCCACACCAAATCTTTTTGCAACTTGAAGGTCCAGACCAGACCGTCAGCAGACTGGCTCCAGCTTTCCGCCGCCATGGGGTGCAAGTCAAAGTTCTTGTCAAAACTGGTGAGCGGCAACTGGGCAATTTCTGGTGTGCCAGCGCGCGCATAGACGGTTTTCATGTAGTCAAAATATGTTCCCGAGGTACTGTCACCTGCGGCATAGACAGTTGATTCAGCCGAAGCACTTGTGAAAGTCAAACCAACCCAAGCAACAAGTGCGACAGCAAACTTGATTAAAGTTCGCATTAAAACCTCCCTGTTTGATCCATGGCATCGGCACACTGCAGGGCCTTCAAGCCAAGCCGACATGCTTGCAAACCTTTTGACTGCTTGCAAGGGCAATTGTTTGTTGACTTCGCGGCTGAGGCTGAGCCTGCACAACTTCCGTCTCCGCCAATTTCAACAATGGGTGCCAACCTCTTCCTGGGTTGGCAGGAATGGCGGGCGGGAGATCAATGATGATTTTGCCGACTAAATATATCTGACAAGGCGGTTGGCATCATAGATGGCGGCGTGGGTATTGCGCGCTGCCACTGCATCACCGATACGGAAAAGCCGGAAGCTGGCATCTTGATGAGTGTGAACATCCTGGGGATGGCCATTGATCAACTGTTGGTAGTTCACGGCACCCGCATTCTTCGATAGCGGCTTCAATTCGAAATAGAGATCATCAGTCGGGCGTGTGCCGTGATTGACGATGATCTGATCATGTGTCTGCTGCTTGCTGATCCCGCCATAATCACTGCCGATGGTGGCTGTGAGCTGATTGCCATTGCGGCGGACAGCTTCCAGCAGGAACGTGACTGTGAATGTGACGTGGCGTTTTTGCAATTCGCGCATGTAGGGAACAAGGTTCATCGCCATCACTTCTGGTGCAAAGCATC
>JANONM010000273.1:0-5420 GCA_031420855.1 Hyphomicrobiales bacterium | reverse complement strand
CCAAAGCAGCCGTGTCCAACGGCGGCATCATCTTGGTCTCAAGCACCGGCATTTCCTCCGCCATGCCACCATGCTGCAAGCCCGCATCATTCAGCACATTCCGCGCATGCTGATACCTGATCCCCAAAAACCTGGCGATATCCGCCGTGGGCACACCTTTCCTGCCCAAGGTCCGGATTTTTTCCGACTTGGTGGTCAGGCCGCGTGTGAGTTCTTCGTAATCCATGTTCCATCTCCTTTTCGGAGAACTATCTAACTATCAAAAAAACCTACAGTCAAGAGCAACTATCAACCTACAGAACCTTCAAGAGAGATACCTATCAATTTTTGGGTTTCCGCCATGAATTCCATCGGAAGTTGCTGAATCACGTCCCGCACAAACCCATTCACAATCAGCGCCACCGCTTCTTCCTGCGACAGTCCGCGCGACCTGCAATAAAACATCTGGTCATCGGAAATTTTCGACGTGGTGGCCTCATGTTCAAACTGTGCCGTCGAGGTCTTGCTCTCGATGTAAGGCACCGTATGCGCCCCGCACTTGTCGCCGATCAGCAGCGAGTCACATTGGGTGAAATTCCGCGCATTCGTTGCCTTGCGGTGCGCCGACACCAGGCCGCGATAGGTGTTGTCACTCCGACCCGCCGCAATGCCCTTCGACACAATGCGGCTAGACGTGTTCTTGCCCAGATGAATCATCTTGGTGCCGCTATCCACCTGCTGGCGGCCATTGGAAATGGCGATGGAATAAAACTCACCACGAGAATGGTCACCCCGCAAAATGCAAGACGGATACTTCCAGGTGATCGCCGAACCGGTTTCAACCTGTGTCCATGAAATCTTCGAATGATGGCCCCGGCAATCGCCGCGTTTGGTGACAAAATTATAGATGCCGCCCCGACCTTCTGCATCACCAGGATACCAATTCTGCACAGTGGAATATTTGATCTCGGCTTCATCATGGGCGATGAGTTCCACCACAGCCGCATGCAACTGGCTTTCTTCCCGCGTCGGTGCCGTGCAGCCTTCCAGATACGATACGTATGAACCCTTGTCGGCAATGATCAGCGTGCGTTCAAACTGGCCGGTGTTCTTGGCATTCATGCGGAAGTACGTCGACAGTTCCATCGGGCAGCGCACCCCCGGCGGAATGTAAACAAACGACCCATCGGAAAACACCGCCGCATTCAGCGCTGCATAATAGTTATCGCCCTGCGGAACCACCGAACCAAGATATTTCTTCACCAGTTCCGGATGCTCACGCAGTGCCTCGGAAATCGAACAGAAGATCACCCCATGCTTGGCCAACTCGTCCTTGAACGTTGTGACGACGGACACCGAGTCAAACACCGCATCAACAGCCACGCGGGCTTCAACAATTTCATTGCCATCTTCATCGAGTCTTTTTGGCTTCTGCACGCCTGCGAGAATTTCCTGCTCTTTCAGTGGAATGCCCAGTTTGGCATAGGTTTCCAAAAGCTTGGGATCAATTTCATCCAGACTCTTGGGTGCCGCCGATGTTTTCGGTGCCGCATAATAATACAAATCCTGGAAATCAATTTTGGGATAGCTGACCTTGGCCCAGGTCGGCTCGTCCATGTTCAACCAGACACGGTAAGCTTCCAACCGCCAATCCAGCATCCACTGCGGTTCATTTTTCTTGGCCGAAATAAAGCGCACGATATCTTCGCTCAAACCTTTCGGCGCAAAGTCGGATTCAATATCGGTGGTGAAGCCGTATTTGTATTTTTCAACTTCAATCTCGCGCACGAGGTCTATGGTATCTTGATCGGCCATGCTTGTTTCCTAGGCTGCCCGCCGCGCCTGATGGCGTGCGCGAAGCTTGTTGAATATGTTAATAAATCTTGTCACGTCCTGCGCCGTGGTATTCCACCCCAGGCTGACGCGAATGGCATTGGCTGCCAGTTCAGGCGCCACGCCCATCGCATCAAGAACATGGGATCGCCCGACCTTTCCCGACGAACAAGCCGACCCCGACGACACGGCAATGCCTTCAAGGTCCAACGCCATGACAAGCGTTTCAGCTTTCATGCCGGGTGTGGAAAAACAGGTCGTATTGCAAAGCCGTTCGCGACCGTCGGCAAAAATCACCACGTCACCCAAATCCGCTTCCAGCGCGTCGTTCAGAGCGTAAGTAGCAAGCTGCGGTTCCTGTGCAACAGCAGCAAAGCCTGCGATGGCGGCAATGTTTTCTGTGCCGGCACGGCGGCGCAATTCTTGTCCGCCCCCTGCCAACAGGGGTTCAATCACCAGACCATCGCGCACAATCAATGCGCCAATACCAAAGGGACCGCCAACCTTGTGGGCAGCAACCGTCATCATGTCACAACCCGTCAATCCGAAGTTCACTTGCCGTTTGCCAAAACCTTGCACGGCATCAACATGCACCAGCGCCCCGGCTTTTTTGGCCACATCGACAATGTCAGCGACATGTTGAATAATGCCGGTTTCATTGTTGGCCATCATCACCGAAACAAGCGTATTGGGCCGACCCAGCATTGCTTGCAACGCAGCGATTTTTACAAGGCCAAATTCATCCACCGGAATGACATCAACAGTTTTCCCGGATGCCTTTGCCGCCGCCAGCACGGAAGGATGCTCAATCGCTGACACCAGAATATGCTCAGCCCCTACTCCCCGCAGCGCCATGTTATTGGCTTCCGTACCGCCTGAGGTGAACGTCAGCATTTGCGGCAGGCAGCCGAGCTTGAAGGCCAACACCTCACGCGCATCATCCATGATCTTGCGGGCCTTGCGGCCTTCGCCATGGATCGACGAAGCATTGCCATGCACATCCATGGCCGCAATCATCGCCGCCTTGACGGCCGGTCGCAGCGGGCTCGTTGCGTTATGGTCGAGATAGGTTCTCACCGCACCACACCCACATGGCGTTCCTTGGCTTGCTTGATTGAAGCAGCCAGCGCCAGATTGCGCTTCTGCACCACATCTTCCAAAGATACTGACTCGAGAAAATACATCATCTGTCGGCCAAGCGAGGCCCAAAGGTCATGGGCACAGCACTGCTCGCCTTTCACACAACCATCTACGCCATCGCCGTCACAGCGGGTCACCCGCAAGGGCTCATCGACCGCAAGAATGACCTCAGACAGGGGAATGTCCGTTGCGGGTCGCGCCAGCAAGTAACCACCCCCCGGACCCCGCACACTGTCCACCAGTCCGGCACGCCGCAAACGTCCAAACAACTGCTCCAGATATTCCTGGCTGATCTCCTGCCTTTCAGCAATTTCGTGAAGCGATATGGGTTTTCCCAAACCCTGTTGGCCAATATCGATCATGGCCATGACCGCATAGCGGCCCTTTGTGCTCATTTTCATTTGCCAACACCCTGTTTCTGCAAAGCTTTCACCACATCACGAAAGGCTTGCTTTTTGCCCCCCGCCCCGTGTTAAACGCCGGAATTGAAACAACCGGATTTCCACATTTGCTTTTTGGAACTATTCTAAACTACATTTAGGAAGACCGAGTAACAGAGTCAAGTAAAAGCGAAATGGCCACAACGGCATTTTGCAAAAGGAACCACAATGCCAGAAGTGATTTTCAACGGCCCAGCAGGACGCATCGAAGGCCGTTATCACCACGCCAAGGCCACCGGCGCGCCCGTGGCAATTTTGCTGCATCCCCATCCGGCCTTTGGCGGCACCATGAACAACCCGATTGTGCATACCATGTATGGCATGTTCCAAAGCCGTGGCTTCTCGGTCATGCGCTTCAATTTCCGAGGTGTCGGTCGCAGCCAGGGCATGTTTGACAATGGTGCTGGCGAACTTTCCGATGCGGCATCGGCCCTTGATTGGCTGCAAACCTATAACAAGGAATCCAAAATCTGCTGGATTGCCGGTGTGTCGTTTGGTGCCTGGATTTCCATGCAACTGCTGATGCGCCGCCCTGAAATCTCGGGCTTTGTTTCCGTGGCGCCGCTTGCCAAGCATTATGATTTCTCGTTCCTTGCCCCTTGTCCGGCTTCGGGTCTGTTCATCAATGGCGACAAGGACACGGTCACCGCCCCCGAAGCCGTCCACAGCCTGGTGTCCAAACTGAAAACCCAGAAAGGCATCACCATCGAACACAAGGTGATCCCCGGTGCCAACCATTTCTTCCAGGACAAGATCGAAGACCTGAACAAGATTTGCGCCGACTATCTCGACAAACGTCTGGCCCGCGAAGAAGCTTGAGATCGGGCATATCAGCCCTGCCCGTTTTCGGGTGGCGATGATTGTTTGAAGCGCCTATTGCCGAAAGCCTTCGGCTTGGGACTGAACCATGACAACGCAGACAGCGAACGCAAATCTCAACATTGACGGCAAATCCTGGGGCCTCTTGGCTTTGCTTTCGCTGATTTGGGGCGGGTCCTTCTTGTTCGTGGGCATTGCCGTCAAGGAATTGCCCGCCTTGCTGATTGTTCTGGCCCGCGTTGGCATGGCAGCACTTATACTGCTACCCATTCATCTGATTGTCTTGGGTCGGTTACCACGCAATGCCAAGACCTGGATTGCCTGTGGTGGCATGTCGATCATGAACAATGCCATCCCGTTTACGCTGATTTCCTGGGGCCAGCATCACATCACGGGCGGTTTGGCGTCAGTCGTCAATGCCACGACACCCATGTTCGCCACGATCTTCATGGCTCTCGCGGCCTACGAAGCTATTACAATGCGCAAAGCCATCGCGCTTGTCATTGGCTTCGTTGGCGTCGTCATCCTGCAAGGTGCTGATTTCAGCGATCTCGGAAATCAGACATGGGGCATCCTCGCGGTCGCGGTTGCATCACTTTTTTATGGCCTTTCAGCCCCATGGTCGAAGAAAATGCTGGTGGGTATTCCGCCGCTGACAACAGCGACATGCCAACTCAGCCTGTCCACCTTGATCATGACTGCAATCGTCCTGCTTTTCGCCGATCCAGGCCAATATGCAGCAGCCGCACCCAAAACCTGGGCCGCCCTCCTGGGCCTCGCCGCCATATCGACGTCGCTCGCCTATCTGATATTCTTCAGGATCATCGAACGCGCCGGCCCCTCCTTCGTCTCCCTCGTCACCATGTTGGTGCCTGTGTCTGCCATTCTGCTGGGCTATTTGTTTCTCGGCGAAGCCCTGACAATGCGCGAGATTGTCGGCGCCCTGGTCATTGGCTCAGCGCTGGTCATCATCGATGGCAGGGCGTTGCGCTACTTTGGTTTCAACTTGAGTTAATACCAACGGCCATTAGAAATAACTCTTTGCATTCAGTTAAACAGGTTCGAGATTTCCCCCCGCGTCCCCCACCTCCGGCGCTTCGCGCCACCTCCTCCCCGATGAAGAATCGGGTTGGAGGGCAGTGAAGTTTGAGGTCGGTAATTGAGTTCACCCTCCAACCCGATTCTTCATCGGGGAGGAGCAACCATCAT
>JANONM010000272.1:0-4179 GCA_031420855.1 Hyphomicrobiales bacterium | reverse complement strand
TTCAAGCCGCCGGAAACTGAGACAGCCAAGGGACCTCATGCCCCTTCGCCCAAGTGGGCTACGGCGCACGCAGTCCGCCCTCCGGGCACCTTCTCCACGAAGGCGTGGAGAAGGGACAGGTCTCACAAATTGTCCCTTCTCCACGTCTTCGTGGAGAAGGTGCCCCAACGGGTCGGATGAGGTCCCTTCGGTGGGGCAATCATATTCTAGAACTCTTTTCACAAATCCCAGGAGAATGATCATGCACCAGTTCATGCTGGCGGCGGCGGTTTTGCTGTTTGCGGCTTTTGGAGAACCTCCAAAACAGACCCCGTTTCAATGTCTTGCGCCACATACATTGCGCGATACTTTATCCCGCGATGTTCCCGGCATTGAACTGCGTGACGTGCAAGGTGCCGATGCTGAAATGGCCTTGCGGGCCATCAACGCCATGCCGCCCAAAACCAATGTGCAAGCCGATCATTTGATTCTGGCCGGCATGAAAACTGCGCCGATGGTTGTCGTGGTTTTTTTCAAACATGGCTGCATGCAGGGCCGGGCGGTTTTGCCAAAGCCGATTGTTGATCGTTTGCTGCTCCTCATCGAACGCAGTGGGGCCTGACATGAACATGACAGCAGACGGCATCGAACTGATCAAGCAGTTTGAGGGATTCCGGGCAAATGCCTATCGCGATGCGGTGGGCGTTTGGACCATCGGTTATGGTCACACATCCATGGCGGGAAAGCCTGAGGTGACTCCAACACTCAGTATCACACGCGGGGAAGCCACCGAAATCCTGCGTCGGGACATCGAGACCTTTGCGAGGGGTGTAAGTGCTGCCGTGAAGGGTCCCCTGTCCGACGCACAGTTTTCCGCCTTGGTATGCTTTGCCTATAATGTGGGGCTGGGAAATTTCAAATCATCGGGTGTGCTGGCCGCAGTCAATCGCCGCGACTTTGATATGGTGCCGCGCCGCTTGGCACTTTGGAACAAGGCGGGCGGTCAGGTTTTGCCGGGATTGGTGAAACGACGGGCCGCCGAGGCTGCGTTGTTCTTGGCCGAGTCGAAAGCCGAAGACAAAGGCCTGCCAGTCGATGTTCCCAAGGGTAAACCCGTTGCAAAAAGCAAAACCGTGTGGAGCGCCGTGGCAGCGATGCTGCTGGCTGTCCTGCAGTTTTGGACATTCGCAACTTTCAAATTGTCTTTGATGTTGATTGTCGCTGGTTTGCTGATCGCCATGGCAATCATCATTTACGAGCGCATGAAAAAATCCCGCGAGGAGGCAATCTGATGGCGTTACCCCTTCCGTTGATCATCAATCTGGTGTCGAGCCTGATGAGCGGGCCGATCAACAAGTTGCTGGATGCCCATATCAAGGATGCCGAATTGCGGAAAAAACTGCAAGCCGAACTTGAGCTGAAGTTGACCGACCACTTGGGGAAATCCCTGGAACTTGAGCAAGCCATTGTCTTGGCGGAGATCCGTTCGGAACATTGGTTGTCTTATAGTTGGCGACCGATTCTGATGCTTGTGCTGATGGGATTTCTGCTGCTCGTTGGACTGGTGTTGCCACTGGCTGATTTGCTGGCCGGACGCACCCTGCCTTTCAATCCCAGATGGCAGGTTTTGCCGCCGCAGTTTTGGGAGTTTTTGTCAATTGGTGTCGGGGGTTACATCGGCGGGCGCTCGCTGGAAAAGATTGCTGGCAAAGTTCTGTCAGCGCCCTTGCGCAAATAACAATCCAGGTTCAGTTTTTCAAGTTAAACATTTGTAAAGCATGTGGAAATCGAGTGTGACGCAAAATGCTGCGGGGTGTTGCTGTTCATCTGGCGTTCAGCATGGAATCCGTATAGGTGGCTCTAACAAAATGGAGTTATTTAAGTGAAGACATTTCTGGGGGCAGTAAGTGTTCTTGCATCGGTTCTACTGGTGGCGGTGCCCACCATGGCTGAAGCAGGAGACAACTACGGAGACCAACAAGGCTACGGCCAAGGCTACGGCCAAGGCAACGGCAAGCAGCGCAAGCAGACCCGCAAGGTTCGCAGATACCGGGCGATTACGCAGTATGCTGATTCCTATGACAATCAATATCCGGTAAGCGAATCTCAGGCGGCCTACATTGCCCAGCAGTATTATCCAAGTGCCAAGGTCCTGAAAGTCAAGCTATTGCAGTCTGGCGTATATGCTGTCACCTTGAAGGACGGCGGCAATGTGTCCCGCGTCTTGGTGGATGCCACGTCTGGTGAGCTCCTCGGTTAGACAGCGTAAGGTCACAAGCCCCGCCGGGTTTGAGGAGCAAATGATCCATGCGCATTTTAGTCGTTGAAGATGATGTTGATTTGAACCGCCAACTGGTGACCGCCCTGTCCGATGCCGGTTATGTGGTGGACAAGGCCCTGGATGGTGAAGAGGCTCATTTTCTGGGTGATACGGAACCCTATGACGGGGTGATCCTTGATTTGGGCCTGCCCATCATGGACGGCGTCAGCGTGCTGGAAAAATGGCGGAGAGCCGGCAAGAAAATGCCGGTCATCATTCTCACGGCGCGTGACCGCTGGAGCGACAAGGTGGCAGGATTTGATGCCGGTGCCGATGATTACGTGACCAAGCCCTTCCACATGGAAGAAGTGCTGGCCCGGGTGCGCGCCTTGTTGCGGCGCAGCGCCGGCCACGCCTCCAGTGAAATTGCCTGTGGGCCTGTTGTGCTGGACACCAAAGGTGCCAAGGTAACGGTGAATGGCAATGCCATCAAGCTGACTTCGCTGGAGTATCGCCTGCTGGAATATCTCATGCACCATCTCGGGAAAGTCGTGTCCCGCACGGAATTGGTCGAACATCTTTATGACCAGGATTTTGACCGCGATTCCAACACGGTTGAAGTGTTTGTTGGTCGCTTGCGCAAAAAGCTGGGTGTTGATGTGTTGCATACCATTCGCGGCATGGGCTATTGTGTTTCCGAGCCCGGGAATGAGAAGTAACTCACTTGCGTTTCGCTTGACAGTATCAGCTGCCCTGGTGGCGCTGGTATTGCTGGTCTTGGCTGCGTTGTTGCTGGAACAATTGTTCCAACAGGCGCTGGAACGTAATTTCGATGCACGGCTGCGGGCTGTGCTGGATGGGTTGTCGGCCAATGTGGAACCGGCACCTGATGGTGCACCTGTCATGACAGAGCGGCTGGCTGATACACGTTTCAGCTTGCCGGGGTCGGGCTGGTATTGGCAGGTTATTCCGCCAAAAGTCGAGCAGAATCAGCTTATTTCGGAATCGCTGCTGAATACCCCACTGAAACCCACGGTTGACCTTCTGCAAAGTCGAGATGCCGCAAAAATCGCCGCATTCACTTTGGTGGATGGCAAGGGCCAGCAATTGCGGGCCATTGAGCAGCGCATCACCTTTGATGGCGGCACCGACGAATATTCCTTCCTTGTGGCGGGCAATTTTGACGAGCTTCGGACAGAAGTGAAAGCCTTTCGGCGTGCCCTCTATGGTTTCCTTGCCATGCTGGGGGCAGGGCTTCTGGCGGCAATTTTCTTCCAGGTACGCTTTGGTTTGAAACCGATGAAGCTGATGGAAAGGAAACTGAACGAAATCCGCAGCGGCAAGATCGAGATGCTGGAAGGTGACTTTCCAACCGAAATGCAGCCGGTGGCCGATGAACTCAATTTGCTGGTGCAATCCAATTTTGAAATCATCGACCGGGCCCGCATGCAGGTGGGCAATCTGGCCCATGCGCTGAAAACCCCGATCAGCGTCCTGACCAATGAAGCCAGGGATACGCCAAGTCCGCTTGCCGACAAGGTGAAGGAACAGATTGAAGTGATGCGCGATCAGGTCAATCTCTACCTTGACCGGGCCCGCCGGGCGGCCCGCGCCCAGACCATTGGCGCGTCAACCGATGTGGACACGGTGTTGCAATCCCTTGGCCGCACGTTGCAGCGCATTAATAGAGACAAGGGAACAGCCATCACCATCACCTGTCCGGCCAACCTGAAATTTCGCGGTGAGCGCCAGGATCTGGAAGAGGTGGTGGGAAACCTGATGGACAATGCCTGCAAATGGTCAAAATCCAAGGTTGAGGCGCGGGGCACATTTTTGACGGCCTCGGGTGAAGACGGCAGGCCGTGGCTGCTGATTGAAGTTGACGATGACGGACCCGGTCTGCGCCCCGAACAACGCGCCACAGCACTTAAAAGAGGCCA
>JANONM010000271.1:0-9258 GCA_031420855.1 Hyphomicrobiales bacterium | reverse complement strand
ACTTGTGGCAAAGCCTTCAATCACCGCGACAATGTCGTCCTCATCAATGGCTTTGGTATTCACATGGCTGGAGGGCTCGGGCATCTGCGTCGGTGCCCACAGAATATGCGCAGGCTGCTCCAGCGATGTATGGCCACCATGAGTCAGTTGACCAAATATTCTTGCACCATGTGCGTGCACTGCGTCTGTCACCTTGCGGTGATGCGGAATGATCTTGGGGTCCCAGGCATCAACAAAACGACGGGACATTTTCCCACTGGGGTGAATGGCCTGGCTTTCAAAAACGATGAGCCCCACTCCACCTCGGGCCCGTTCTTCATGATAGGCGGCATGGGCATCAGACGGCAGGCCGTCAATGTCGCCCAGAGCCGTGAAGTGCGGCTGAAACACAAAGCGGTTGCGAAGCACCACTTTCCCGATTGCAAAAGGCGAAAGCAGCAACGGAAAAGCAGCAGCGCCACCGGCAATTACAGTTTTCTCATTCTCATCAAACAGAAAAGGTTTCTCTGCCATTGCACCCTCCGATCAGGCCTGTGTGTTGGGTAGTCCCCCATTTTCTATGGGACTTGATAACAGAACTTGGACTTGCCCCGCCAGCAGAACTTATAAAAGCTGTTCTGGGTTAGAAACCCATAGCTTTTCCTGTTTCCTGATCAAACATATGAATTTTTGATCAGTCTATCATCAGTGGCATTTCATTGCCAGGCTTATGGTTGACCCGTCCGCGATTCGTGCGAAACACAACTTCATTGTTGTATCGCGCAACTTTGCCTTCAATCAAATTCATAGCGGGCGAAACTATGAAACCAGCAACGAAAAGATTGGCAGGACGGTCATAGAGATCAAGTGGTGCGCCCACCTGCTCTACAATACCACCGTTCATCACGACAATTCGGTCCGCCATGGTCATGGCTTCCACTTGATCATGGGTAACATAAACCATTGTCGTGTTAAGGCGGTGATGCCGAGCTTTAATCTCGGCTCGCATCTGTACGCGAAGCTTCGCATCGAGGTTGGACAAGGGCTCATCGAAGAAAAACACGTTCGGGTCGCGAACAATGGCGCGCCCCATGGCGACGCGCTGACGCCGGCCGCCCGAGAGTTGACGAGGCGTGCGTTCGAGAAGCTGTGTAAGGGCAAGAATGTCCGCAGCTCTTTGGACACGTTCGTCGATGTTGTTAATTGGCTAAGTGGTGGCCTGAACGGCCTTCTTCTTTGACCCTTGCGGGGTCACGTCACTGAGGGTGGATTCCAGGTTTCTCAAATAAGTGAGAGCACTTCTGGCGACCCGATCAGGATCAACCTTACGGGTGTTGAAGCCGATCTCCATCGTGACATAACCCTTGAATGCGATGGCCTTCAGGGCCTGCATCACGCCGGGCCAGTAGACACTGCCTTCGCCAGGTGGAAGTCGCTCATCGTCAGCAAAGTGAACGTGATCGAGGTGTTCCGCCATTTCGAAGACGTAATCAGAACTCACCTCATTGCGGTAAAGCGCGTGATAGGTGTCGAACATCACTTTGACATTAGGAAGTCCGCATTGCTGGCGCAGCAGCAAAGCCTGACCTGCCGTATCGATCAGGTTCGAATCTGCCGAGGTGGGTTCAATGATAATCGTGATACCTTTTTCAGCCGCATACTTTGCAATGTCAGTGAGGGCAGCGAGCGTCCAGTCCCAGGCTTCTTGGTAGGAGACGCCAAAGGCGCGCCAGCCACAAATATAGAGAACCCGGGAAGCACCAAGATCGTGGGCGAGGTCCACAACTTCCTTGTAATGAACAATGGCGGAGATCCGCTCTTCCGGAAGAATTGATGCCGGGTTGTTACCGGGGCCGCCGCCAGGTGCCGGCAGCAGGCTGACGGGCACAAGCCCCAAATCCTTCATCAAGGATTTGAGGTCACGCCGCTTGGCTGCTCCAAGATGTGCAGGCCAGGCATGAGGTGCAGCACAGCCAATCTCGATTCCATCATATCCAATGGAAGCAATACGTCTGATTGTTTCTTCCAATGAATAGGAGGGCACCCAGCACGGAAAACTGGAATAGACCCACGTATTGAAAGCATATTTGAAAGACATCGGCGGCTCCCTTGATTTTCAGGAACACAACTCCAGTTCCGCACCATGACTATCGAGTTGGAGTAACTCCAAGTCAAACCAAAAGTGCACTACATGGACACGATTTTTTTTTGGCTTGCGAGTTCGGCTTTGGGTCATCAAGAGACCATGTTCAGTTTTGGGAACCTTAAAGGAAGCGTGCAGCTTAACGATATTGCAACAGCTCTGAACATTATTGAAATTCGCTATGTGCCTTTGACGAGTTTCGAAGGAGCTTTACTCACGACCCCAGAACGACGAAATGGCTCTATTCTTATCAACTCTAACGCTAGGCCAGAGCGACAGCGCTTTACTCTGGGCCATGAACTAGGACACTATTTAAATGTTTGGCATGAGCCTCCCGATGATGGTGGCTTCATGTGTAAAAGCGCAGAGGTCAAGTTTGGAAAGTTCTTTGCTAAGCAAGGGCTCAGTCAGCATGAAGTCCAAGAACTTCAACCGATCCGGCGTTTGCTTTTTGACCCTGCGCCAGAACCCATGACTGATAGTAGTGGTATCTCAACCCGCGCTTTGCACATGGGTGGGGACAAGTCCAGATCAACATGTTGTCGAAGATGTCGCCCTCGCGCTTTGCTGTAGCATGATAACTCTTGGCGGTGTCCTCAATCAGGATGCGCGGCTCAAGTCGTGGACGCTCGTCTTTCCCGATCCAGGTGAAATCAAGTTTTGGGTTTGCGGCTCAAGGTGAACTGGCGTCTGTCGAGGCCTCCAGAGCCTGTCGCACCCGCTCGGCCAGTTCTTGGCGGCGCACGGGTTTGGCGAGGACGGGGGTGCCGGCTTCCTGCCAGGCGGAGAAGGTGCTGCCGTTGGCGGTGGCAGGAAAACCGGAGGTGAAGAGGATGGGGAGCCGCGGGCGCAACTTGGTGGCTTCGCCGGCAAGGGCGCGGCCATCCATGCCGCCGGGCATGACGATGTCGGTGAGCATGAGGTCGATGGTGGCATCGGAGTTGAGGATGTGGAGCGCGGGCTTGGCGCTGTGGGCCTCGATGGTCTCATAGCCCAGCTCGCGCAGCTGCAGAACGACGATTTTGCGCAAGTCGTTGTTGTCCTCGACGACGAGGACGGTTTCGCCAGCGCCACGCAGGCTTGCGCCGTTGGCGACAAGTTTGGTGCCGGCTGCGGCCTCGGTGGTGGCGCGGGGCAGATAGATGTGGATGCTGGTGCCCTGGCCAGGCTCGCTCTCGATGCGCACATTGCCGCCTGACTGGCGGACGAAGCCGTAAACCATGCTGAGGCCCAGGCCGCTGCCCTTGCCGAAGCCCTTGGTGGTATAAAAGGGCTCGAAGGCGCGTGCCACGACTTCGGCGGACATGCCGGAACCAGTGTCCGAGACACTGATGACCACGCAATCCCCGGACAGTGCCTCCGCCTCGCCACCGGCGCGCGGCGGCACGGTTTCATTGGCGGCCGAGATGGTGAGCGTGCCACCCTCGGGCATGGCGTCGCGGGCGTTGACGGCGAGGTTGAGGATGGCGGATTCGAGCAGGGTCGGATCGATCATCGCCGACCACAGTTCTTGCGCGATTTCGATCCGGCATACGATGTGCTCGCCCAGCGTGGGATGAAGCAGTGCGTCGAGGTCCTCGATGGTCTGGCGGATGTCGACATTGACAGGCACCAGCGCCTGACGGCGCGAAAAGGCGAGCAGCTGACGGTTCAACGCCACGCCGGAGAGGCTGGCCCTGAGAGCTGCTCCCACAAGCTCGGGCGCAAGGCCATCCTTCGGGACGCGCGATTCAAGCATGTCGAGATTGGAGATGACGATGCCAAGGAGGTTGTTGAAGTCATGGGCGAGGCCGGCGGTGAGCTCGGCCACTACCTCCATCTTTTGACTCTGCTGAAACTGTTCCTTGAGCGCGCGGCTTTCGGTGAGGTCCACGAAGGTGATGATGGCGCCGTGCAAGTTGTTGCGCGCATCGCGTAGCGCTGCCGCCGAGATGTTGGCGATGAAGGGCGAGCCGTCGCGGCGCCTCAGCTCAAGTTCAAGATTGTCGATGTTCTCGCCGGAACGCACTTGCCGCAGCAGGTTCTCGAATGCGCCCGCCTGCCCTGGCCCGGAGAGAGTGGGGAGCGCCTCGCGGGCTGCTTGCTCCGCAAAACCGGTGAGCCTGTGGGCGGCGGGGTTCCACATGCTGATCTTGCCCGCCGTGTCCAGCGCCATGATGGCTACGGGAGCAGAACGAATCAAGGTGGAAAGCTCGGTGTTGAGGCGCTCCAGTTGCTGGTTTGCGGCGTCGAGGTCATTGGTGCGCTCGGTCACGCGCTGGTCAAGCTCGGCGTTGAGCGAGCGCAGCGCCGCTTCGGCGTTCTTGAGCTGGGTGACATCGACATAGACGCCCACCGTGCCGCCATTTCGGGTGCGGTGCTCGGACTTGCGGATCACCCGGCCATCGCTCATGCGGTATTCAGAAGGCTTGCCGGGATTGCGGAAATCGGCGAGTTTTTCAGCGACCCATTCTTCCGTCCGGCCCCTGGCCTCAGGTTCGCGGCCAAACTCGGCGCGGCGCAGCAGCAGCGCTGCCAGAGCTACGCCCTGCACGGCAATGTCGGCGATTTCCGGATAGATCTCACGGTATTTCTGGTTGGATTGCACCAAAAGCTCAGTGGCATCGAAAGCGGCAAATCCCTCATTCAGGGCTTCCACCGCATCGACCAGGTTCTGGCGTTCAGCAGCGAGAGCTTCGCGGGCGGCTTCGCGGGCGCTTTGGGCCTCGCGGACAGAGCGGCTCATGGCGTTGATGTGGACGGTGAGTTCGCCGATCTCGTCCTTGCGGAGCACGGGCAGTTCTTCCACGTCATCATTGGCGGCGATGCGGTTAACGTGGCCGATCATGCCGCGCACCGGGGTGAGAATGCCCCTGATGGCGGTGGAACTGAGCATGCTCATCCAGATTCCGCCGCACAGCACCAGCGACAAGAGCACCGCAAGCTGAAGTAAAAGCCCGTCGCGGAACTCGCCCAGAAAGTGGGTGGCCACCCTGTACTCAGCCGAACGCACCGCAGTGATCTCGGTGCGGAACGCTTCAAGACGCTGGCCGATGTCGCTGATGAGGATTTCGCGCACGCCATTGAAACCCTGCTGTTTATAAGTGCGCACCAGATCAGCCTGGTAATCCAGCTTGGCTTTAAGTGTTTTTTCGAGCTTCGGCAGAAGCGCAGTTTGCGCCGGGTGGCCGTCGGTGAGCTGTTTTATTGTCGCAACCAATGGCGGAATGGCAATCACCGCGCTCTCGTAGTCGCGCAAGGAAGCCGGATCACCGCTCAAAGTGTAGCTTCGGCTGCGGTTGCTGGCGAAGAGGACCTTGGCAAAAAGCTGGTCAAGAGTGCCCGCCACAACGCCGGCGCGCTCCATGAGCTCGGTGTTAGCCACCTGCTCGCGGTATTGGTAAAGTGAAACCCCGACGGCTGTAAGTGCCAGCGGAATGCCTAGCATCACAATGGAGATAATGCGCAGTTTCAGTGTCGAGTTGATGACCATGATCGGCCTCCGTGGGATCAGTCGGCGGTGCCGGCCTGTTTCATGATGCGGCGCCTGATCCGGCGTATTATATACCAAACCGCGAGGCAGATGACTAACACCGAGATGCAGGTTCGCATGGCAGGGGCGAGGCGGCGCTCGACGAATTCCTCCAGGGTTTGCAAGCCCTCAAGCCGGGCCTCGCGCAACTCCTCGATGCGGCGCTCCACCAGGGCGTGGACCTCGTTGGCGAGGCTTTCGCGCAACGGGTGGTCCCGAAGTTGCTCGGTCATAGATCAGGATGCTTTCACTGGAATGCTCACTTCTGCCGCCAGTACGTAGCCTATATTGCGGACTGCGACAATGATATCGGAGCCCGCAGAGGGCTCGGAGAGCTTTTTGCGCAGGTTGTGGACGTGGATGTCGATACTGCGGTCGGCTGCGGTCCAGCTTCTCTGGTGGGCCACGTCCATGAGCCGCTCGCGGGTGACAGCCTTGCCGGCATGCTCCACCAGTTCCACAAGGATGTTGAACTCGGCCGTGGTGAGTTGCACCGGGTGGCCATTGGGCGCTGTGAGTGTGCGGGCCACGAGATCCATGCGCCAGTCGTTGAAAGCCACGTATCGGCCCTCGGCACGGGCAGGAGTTGGGGTCGGCCTGGCGCGGCGCAGCACCGCGTTGATGCGGGCCAGAAGCTCCCGGTTGAGAAACGGTTTGGTCACATAGTCATCAGCGCCAAGTTCAAGGCCGACCACGCGGTCGATGGGATCGGATTTGCCAGTGAGGATGATAACGGCGATGTCGCGGGTCTCGCGCAATTTGCGCAGGAGATCGAGACCGGTTTCGTTGCGCAATGACAGATCAAGAACAACCAGATCAAAATCGTTCTCTTGCAGCGATCTGTTCATGGCTTGGCCATCGCCCGCCGCCGTCACAGAAATGCCCTCGCTGGTCAGATAGCGAACCAGCGTCGCCCGCATCTCCGGGTCATCGTCAACAACCAGAATTGAGTCGCTCACGCGCATGTCTTCTCAACAATTCTAAACACAATCAGGGCGCCTATTTGTAACTCGGTTGGGTGCTTTGAGAGCTTCTATCACATGAAGCTGCAAAAAATCCAGCGTTTACACAAGCGGTATTGCACCAGGACTGCGCGGCGCCAGCACAACATTCGACTTCCTCTCTCAACAAGTCCTAACAAAAATTACAAGCCAGCTCGCCTACAAGTAAACAGCCCAGAAAGGTATCCGGCAGGCATTGCGCCACGGAAACCGATGGGCAGCGGGGCCATGGCCATGTGCGGTTGCGGCAAAAATTCCTGGGAGGGATAAATATTATGGCTGACAACGCTACTGTGAAATCAGGACCAGGCGGGGATGTTCCAAAGGACTGGCTGCCCGGACTTGCGCAAAACGCGAAATTTGACGTTATGGCCGGGTTCATCCTGTTCCTGATCGCCTTGCCGCTCAGCCTGGCGATCGCTTCGGCTTCGGGCGTGCCCGCCGTGGCGGGACTTATCACCGCGATTGCCGGTGGCATCATCGGCTCGATGCTTGGTGGTTCCTTCGTCACCATCAATGGTCCGGCCGCCGGCCTGATCGTCATCGTTCTGGGCTGCGTCACCGCAATGACCGAATTGGCCGGTGGCAATGTGGCTCTGGCCTATCAGTATACCTTGGCGGTCGGCGTTGTGGCCGGACTAATCCAAATTGCCCTCGGCTTGGCGAAGGCCGGTCCGATGACCAACGTGTTCCCGTTTTCGGTCGTCGAAGGCATGGTGGCGGGCATTGGCATCATCGTTCTGAGCAAACAGCTTCACGTCGCACTCGGTGTGCCTGTCATTAGCAGTCATCCGCCCAATCCAGCATCCATGCTTGACACCTTTGCGGCGATCCCCAACAGCATCATGAACATGATACCACAGACGGCGATCATCGGCGTCATCGCGGTTGTCTTGATGCTGTTCTGGCCGAAGATCGCCGGCAAGCTGGCAAAATTCGTTCCGGCGCCATTGGTTATTGTGGCGATCACCATCCCGCTGGCAGCCCTGTTCAATTCGGGCCTGGAAAAACCACTGGTGCGGCTGGTGACGGTGCCCACCGATTTCTCCATGGTATTCACCTTCCCGGATTTCTCGGTGATCACCAACTCGGCCTCGATCCTTTTCATCGTGACTTTCGTGCTGGTGGCTTCGCTCGAATCACTGCTGACCGCGTCGGCAATCGAGAAGAAGGACCCCTGGAAACGCCGCAACAACATGAACCGCGAACTGTGGAGCAAAGGCTTGGCGAATACGGTCGCCTGCTCGCTCGGCGGCATCCCGATGATCGCCGAGGTGGTTCGCTCCTCGACCAACATCATGGTCGGCGCGCGCACCCGCTGGTCTAACTTCTTCCACGGTTCGTTCATCCTGGTGGCGCTGGCCTTCCTTCCCCTGGTGCTGAACATGATCCCGCTGGCAGCCCTTGCCGGCATGCTCTGCGTGATCGGCTTCCGCCTGGCGCATCCGACCATCTTCGCCCACGTCAAGCACACTGGCACCGACCAGCTGGTGTTCATGGTGGTGACGGTCCTCGGCGTGGTGTTCGTTGACCTTCTGGTTGGCGTGTTCCTCGGCATGTGGGTGGCCATCGCGTTGAACGGCGTCCGCGCCGAAAATGCCAACCGCTTTGGCTCTGCCCCGGTGTTCCTGCTGATCCACGCAGCGTTCCTGGCGGCGGTCCTCTACTTCGTGTTCGTCGCGCACAATGAATTGATGGCCATCGGCTTCATGATCGTCGATGTGTTGATCGGCATCATGAGCTTCAAGACCGGAATCAAGGTCACGGAGTCGGGCAACTCGGTTCGCGTCAGCTACTCAGGCCCGGTGGTGTTCACCAGCCTGATCACGGTGCGCAACGCGCTCGACAAGCTGCCCGGCGGCAAGAAGGTGGAACTGGACATGAGCCAAGCCGGGCTGATCGACCACTCGTCGCGCGACAAGCTCAAGGATGTCGGGGACGCCTATGCCCGCGACACTGGCGGTACGTTCACCATGACGGGCATTCAGCAGCACCAAGCCACCAACGACTACGAGCTGGCGACGCTGGTGCGCGTCTGATATAGAAAAGTCCGGAGCGGCGGCGCAATCGCCGCCGCTCCAGCCAAGCGAGAAACTTGAAATAGGGAATTGTTACCATGGGTCTACTGAGCCTGATTGTCTGGTTGCCGCTGCTGGGAGCGCTGGTAATCCTGTTTGTTCCCAAAGGACAAACCCAACCCATTCAAATGATCGCTCTGGCCTGCTCCGGATTGAGCTTCCTGCTCTCCTGCTACATGGCCTTCAATTTCGATATGACAACGGGCGGCTTGCAGTTCGCAGAAAACCTGCAGTGGGTGCCCGAGATGGGAATGGCCTATTCGCTGGCGGTGGACGGCATCTCGCTGCCGATGATCCTGCTGACGACACTGATCACCCCCGCCTGCCTCATCGCCTCGCTTGGGATGACCGACAGGGTAAAGGCCTATTTCGCCTGGTTCATGTTGCTGGAAAGCGCTGTTCTCGGCGTCTTTGCCGCGCAGGACTGGTTCCTGTTCTACATGTTCTGGGAAATCACCCTGGTTCCCATGTTCTTCCTCATCGGCATCTGGGGCGGGGAACGCAAAGGCCCTGCTTCCCTGAGCTTCTTCCTCTACACGCTGGGCG
>JANONM010000270.1:0-3516 GCA_031420855.1 Hyphomicrobiales bacterium | reverse complement strand
GGTGGTTTCAATGCCCGTGGCATGGCCATATTCCGGGTGGCCCGCAGTAATCGAGCCGAATTGGCGGAAGTTCTTTATCTGCTCGATGGTCATGTCCGCGTAGCCTGTCAGATGCAACAGGGAATAGAGCAACATGGAAGCATGGCCGGCCGAGAGAATGAAACGGTCCCGGTCCGGCCAATGGGGCGCGGCAGCGTCGAATTTCAGGAATTTTGAGAACAACACTGTTGCGACGTCTGCCAACCCCATGGGTGCACCGGGATGGCCGGAATTGGCCTTTTGCACGGCATCCATCGAAAGGGCGCGGATGGCATTGGCCATGGATGTGGGGGAAACGGTCATGAAAGTGTTCCTCAAGCTGAATTGGTGGTTGCCCAATGATGTTGACCTGATAACACCCGCTGAAAGCGAGTCAACTGTGAGAATAGGGGGACTTGCAAGTGTTTGCTTCTCTGGGAAATCATGTTTATGATGCAACAGGTTGAGCAACCTTGATAATTTCCGGTTAGTCGCGTAAACTAGGGACAGGGGCAAGAATGAACGAAGCAAAAAAATTCGATGCGGCACTGACGCGATTCGAACAGGCCTTGGAGCTTGTCGAAAATGCACTGGTGGTCAAACGTGAGGCACAGGCCAAATTGGCCAATCTTGAAGAGCAAACCGCCAGCTTGCAGTCAGACCGCAAGCGGCTCGATAGCGACTTGGCATTGGTGCGGGTGAAAGCTGCCGAGCTTGTGGATACCAGCAAGCAAGCGGCAGGCAAGATCGACAGCGCTGTGTCGCGAATCCGGTCGGTGCTTTATTCCAACAGTGGGGCATAAGTGAATGGCCAATGTCGTCGTTAATGTGGCAAGCCGCCCTTACACCATGCAATGTCCGGATGGTGAAGAAGAGCACTTGCGCGATCTCGCCAAGTTGCTGGATAGTGAAGTGGCGCGTATCCGCCAAAGTGTTGGGGCGATTGGCGATATCCGGCAACTGGTGATGGCCGGGCTGATGGTGGCGGACCGCCTGTCAGAAGCCACCCGCAAAATGGAAGCCCTGGAAGCCGACAACCAATCCTTACGCGAAAGCCGCAATGTGGCGCTGAGCAATATCAAGACCCTGGAAGAAAATTTCTCCAAGGCCCTGGATATGGCGAGCGAAAAAATGGAAGAAATGGCGGGGTAGGCCGTTTGGCCCCGGTTCGCACTGGATTTTTGTTGCCATCCGCCCTACATAGGGCGTGGCGATGCTGCGGCTCTTGTGTGGGACTCTAATTTCCCAGGGCCTATAAACGATTATCTCGGGAGCTGTCCCTGTGCTGGATCCTGGTCCGGCGCATATGGCCCCCACCTACGCAAGTAGGGACCAGGGATCGTCAGTCACCCACGGCTCACGCGGGTCGCCACTTTATCCCGATGAATTACAGCGGATTGCAACATTCCGCCACTTAAGGGTTTATTAGGTGCAACTTGTTACACCTCAGTAAGTTTGTTGGCCTCCGAAACGGGGCCTTGCGTGGTGTTTTGGAATATGTTTGTACGTTGGATTGGTGTAGCCAAACGGGTTTGCGTTGTATTTAGCGCAATTCTCATGTTGTGTTTACTGTCAGCAGTGTCGCGAGCTGATACAATCGATTGGAATACCCGTCCTGCCACCAATTTGCGGACCGGCGCGACGGACGCTCCAACCTATGGCGCCGCACCCACCCTGCTTACAGTTACAACCAGCGGTGCGATAGCCGGCACATTTGATGGTGCGGGGCCAAATGTATTGGCGATTGAACCAGCCAGCACGGCCAACGGAACCACTGGCTATATCAATTCAACCATAAATGCGTCGGTTGACGACGGGACCAGCCAACACATCACCACCATCAATTTTACCGAACCGGTTTACAATGCGTCGGTCATTGTCGGCGATATCGATGGGGGCCCGACGTTTATATCCGGCAGTGCCGCGTTCAATGATATTGTTGAATTCAGGGCCATCAGTGCCACGGGTGCGACAGTGCTGCCGACGACCGGCACGCCCGTTAATGCCGGGATAGTGACCTGGGATGCGGCTACAGGTCGGGCCTTGTCGACCAATCAGAACGTGACGAACAATCAGGCTGATGTGAACGTGGCGTTTGCGGGTCCGATCCGGCAGTTGATCATTCGCCATATTTCCGGACCCAATAGCAATGTAGCCGATCCCACCACGCAATTTGTCTATATTGAAACCGTAACTTTCACGCGCAGTCCTACGCTGACTGTCAACAAGCAAGCGCTGGGTGGCACGGGGACGTTTCCACTGTCCGTCAACAACATCCTGAACACGGCCACGACACCCTGGAGTGCGACATCCGCTTCGCAGAACCTGGTTGTTGCCACTGCTGGCGGCACTACTGTTGGCACGCGACGTATCCTGTTCCAGATCGCTACCAATACTGTGATCACTGAAACGATTCCAACCAATTGGGCGTTTAGCGGCTCAACCATGGCTTGCTCTGATTCAAACTCGGCGGTGTCAGGAAATCCCGCGAATTTTACAGCTGCGGTTTCCCTTAACACCGTGATTGTAGCCAGCGTTAATGTAAGGGCAGGCGCAATCATCATTTGCACTGTGGTGAACACGGCGGCAATTACAACGATCACGATCGCCAAGACATGGGCTTTTCAGTCACCCGGGGGTGATTCGAACGGCAATGGACTAGCCGATGTGGGAGACCTGATTGTCTATAGCTATCAAGTTCAAAATACAGGCAATGTGACGCTCGCAAATGTTGTGGTGAGTGACATTCATGAGGGAGTAGCACTTCCCACCACTCCTTCTCGTGTGGTGAGCAATGAAACTTTGTTGTCCGACGGCCCTTCAGGACCTTCTTCAGATGTAACCACCAATGGGTCGTGGGATACGTTGACGCCCGGCTCCACAATCAGGTTCCGCTATACCCACACGGTAAACCTGACGGAATTCACTGCGGGCTAGGCTTGGCATGGACAGGTGACGTTGTCTGCGGCTATGCCAATGGCGTGATGATTGATGTGGAAAACATGAAAGCCGAGGCGCGAAAGGCTGCTGCAGAAGTGCGCAATGGGGCGCATGATATGGCACGTGAAGATGCAGGCTTGCGGCTGGTGGCACTGCCATGGCCGATTGCGCCTGTGCAGGGACGCAGTGTTGTCTCGGCGTTTTTCCCCTACAATACCGAGATCGATACCCGTCCCCTGCTGGGGCATTTGGCTGGTGAAGGCTGGACGACGTGTTTGCCCATTGTGATTGCCAGAGGTGAGCCGCTGGTGTTCAGGCGTTGGTTGCCGGGAGAGCCGACGATTGCCGGTGTTTGGGGTATTCCGCGCCCACCTGATAGTTCGCCTTTGGTAGAGCCGGATGTTCTGCTGGTGCCATTGATGGCCTTTGATCGGCGGGGTTATCGATTGGGCTATGGTGGCGGATTTTATGACCGGACGCTGGCTCTTTTGCGCCACAAGAAACCCGTTGTTGCCATTGGTGTTGCCTATGCGGCACAAGAGGTTGACAGGGTTCCCC
>JANONM010000269.1:0-8300 GCA_031420855.1 Hyphomicrobiales bacterium | reverse complement strand
ACTTCATCCCTTCCTGCCGTAAAATCCAATCTGCTCTTCCCGCGTGAATACGACTCCCGGTTTTTCGTAATAACTGAACACCGCGATCATGCGTTCGCGGCTCCCTCGCACAGTAGACACCTTGTGCGCGGTGTTGCGGCCTTTGAAGACGTTGAGCGTGCCAGCGGAGAGTTTCAGGGTTTTGACGTGCGTGTCTTCACTGCGCAAAAGGCGCCCCACGCCTTCATAATTTGGATCGTCTGCGCTGCGCAGGTCTGAGCGATAAACAAAATCGCCGCCTTCTTCCGGCGCTTGCAGCAGAAGCGTCGTTGTGAATTCACTGCGGTCGAAGTGCCAATTCAATTGCTCGCCATCGCGGTAGGCCATCACATTCAGGCGGGCGAGCGCATCGCGCATGGGATAAAGGGCGGGCTTTTCCATTGTCGCACCGAGGAACAGGATCATCGGGGCCCATTCGTAGATATGCATCACGATGCTCTGCGGGATTTGGTCAGCGCAAACAGTGTGGTTTGTGGTGCGGGTTTTGGTGAGTGCCGGGTGATCATCGGCCAAACCGGGAATGGCTTTCAGAAAATAGATATTATGTTCGCGCGCGTGGACAAAAGACAATGTGTCCATGACGGGTTTGATTTCAGCAATGCATTTTGCAAGGGCGTCTTTGCGCACCAGACCTACAAGGTTGAACATGCCGTTGCTGCCGAGGTCTGATTTGCAGCGGGCCACAAGATTGTTCCACGCGGGCGTTCCGGGCGCGTGCAGTGGATAGCGTTCAAGATCCAGAATCGCTTCAATCATCAGCCAGGCCCTCCATCACATCGGCCAGCCATTGCCAGACATTCAGGGCAAAGCTGCGAAGCGCGTAGATGTGGAAACTTTCCGGTCCCACACAATGGATCAATACGGGAGTGTGGTGAATGCCTGTCATCACAAACTGGCCGGACTTGAATTGGGATTGATGAAAGTCGATTGCAGCACAGGCCAACAACACTTCACGCGAACGCCGGCCTTGCAACAAAAGACGCGTGCGGCCTGAAGAAAGTGGAGTGGCGTAAACGCCAGCATCCGCATTCACCTTTTCACCCAGAACCCAAATCTGTTTCGGGCCTGTGCGAAACAGCGTCTGGCCATCATGTTCCAACACTTTTCCAACTTCTTTCGGCAGTTTGCCAACGGCTTTTTTCAGTGCCTTCTCATCTCCCGCCACTTGCGTGAGTGTAAAGCCCGGTGCTTCCGACAGCATTGTGTCATGCGACGAAAACATTTCGGTCATGCCGAGTGGCGAATGGGCATCAAGCATGAAGGCGCACCCCTTGCTTGTCGACGAAGTGTGGCGACACAATCTTCAAGCGCGTTTGCTCATTCTTCAGCGGGAAAGCAGCGATGATTTCCTTGCCCTCATGTTTGAGTCCGCCATTGTACAGTCCAAGGGCAATGAACGTGTTGAGTTCAGTACTCCATGTGACCGATGTGATGTATCCCCGCCCATGACCCTTGATTTCGTCATCAGCAGCAAACAGGATGGCACCACCCCGCAGCTTCTTGTCAGGTTCCAGCAACTCAAGACCAACCAGCGACCATCGTTCAGGGGCCGTGTGGTTCTCGCGCAAACGCAATTCTCTGCCGACAAATGGCTTGTCCTTCGATGCCATTTTCCCAAGCCCCAAATCATCCAATGTATTTCGGTGATCAAGTTCCAGTCCCGCCACATGGCCTTTTTCAATGCGCAAGCTGGCCAGCGCTTCAAGCCCATAGGGCTTTATATCCAATGGCGCTGCTGCGTGGATGATATGTTCCCACAGGGACTGCGCAAAATTGGCCGGACAATGCACTTCATAGGCCAATTCACCTGAAAAGGAGAGGCGCATCAACCGCACAACTGTTCCACCGTAGGCCACGTCTTTCACGCCCATGTAGGGCAGGGCTTCATTCGAAACGTCCAAGTCTGGAAAAGCCAGTTGCAGGGCATTGCGCGATTGCGGGCCAGAAACAGCCATGCCGCCCCACTCGTCGGTCAACGACGTCACATGCACATCAAGCTCAGTCCAATGACGCTGCAACAAATATTCCAGCCACGACATGACCTCGCCTGCCTGGGCGGTCGTCGTCGTCATGTAATATTGCGTCTCGGAAATCCGCGATGTCGTGCCATCATCCAGCACGATGCCGTCATCATTCAGCATCACACCATAGCGGGACTTGCCGATGGGCAGTTTGGCAAAACCATTGACATAGACCCGGTTGAGAAATTCTGCTGCATCAGGCCCCTGCACATCAATTTTACCCAGCGTTGAAACATCGGCAATGCCGACACCCCGCCGCACCACTTCCATCTCCTTGATATAGGCAATTTCGGCGCTCTGTCCCGCCCAACCATAATACCAGGCCCGCTGCCACAACCCTGCCTCGATGAACACTCCGCCATTCTTTTCATGCCAATTGTGCAAAGGTGATCGTCGCGTGGGGCGAAAATGCTTACCCACACTCCGCCCTGCAATGGCTCCAATTGTCAGCGGTGCAAATGGTGGCCGGAAAGTTGTTGTGCCAGCCTGTGCCATGTCAACACCACGCAATGCAGCCATGATGCCAATGGCATTGATGTTGGACGTCTTGCCCTGATCTGTGCCCATGCCAAGCGTGGTGTAGCGTTTCAGGTGTTCGACGGACGTATAGCCCTCTTGATGGGCCTGTTGCAGGTCTTTCAATGTTACATCATTTTGGAAATCGACGAATGCCTTGGACTTTCCAGCAGCCGCTTGCCACACCGGTGCGATGCCAAAGACGGTCTCGTCACGAATCTTCGGCGGTTCGATTGTTGACTTGGCCACCTTGGAGCCGATGTAAATCAAGGCGCCCAACCCCGCTGCAACGCCATCACGCACGCAAGCTGTCAGCCCAAATGTGCCCATGACAGCACCACAGCCAAAATGAGAAGGAGCAAATCCACCCGGCACGAAACTCGCAATCGAATTCTCATAACGCGGCTTGATTCCGCCATGGCTGGTGAGATGAACTGAAGGATTCCAGCCACCGCTCATGCCCAGCGCATCACATTCGATTGTCACGGCGTGGCGGCCTGCCAATTTCACCGCCTGCAATTGCTGGCCGCCCAACACATCGGCAATGCCGCTTTCAGGAAAAATTGCGATGCCAAGCTGCGCGGCCATGGCCAGCAAATCTCCGGGCGGCACGACGCGATGTTCCGCAATGGTGACTGCCACATCTGCTTCCGCAAGCTCAAAGGCAGCTGCATAAGCACTGTCGTTGTTGGTCACAATCACCGCACGGCGTTTGGGCGCAATCCCATAGCGGTTGAGATAGCTTCGCAAGGCACCCGCCAACATCACACCGGGCCTGTCGTTGTTGGAAAACACAAGGGGGCGTTCGAAGGCTCCTGTCGCATAAATAATAGTCTGTGAACGGATGATTTCGAGTCGGTTCGCGCCCACCGAAACCACAGCCTGATTGCCGTCATAAATGCCTTGAACAGTTGCATTCAACAGCAGGCGCAAGTTGTTGAACTTCGCTGCAGTATCCGCCTGGGCTTTGCGCCACGCTTCAAGCACTTCATGCCGTGACGAAAGCAAACTGCCACCAACAGAACCTTCCAGTTCAACCAGAGTGACCCTCGCTCCACTTCCTGCCGCCGTGATTGCAGCAGCAAGGCCCGAAGGCCCCGCCCCGATCACCAGCACATCACAAAAACTGTTGCGCGTGTCATATCGTGCTTGGCCATGATCAACCGTGGCAGCGCCCAATCCAGCAGCGCGGCGAATGATCGGTTCATACAACATCCAGGATTTCTTGAACGGCCCCATGAATGTTTTATAATAGAACCCCGCAGAAAACAGCGGCGCAAGCAAACCGTTGACGGCCATTACGTCGAACTTCGGCGATGGCCAGGCATTCTGGCTGCGCACCGCCATGCCCGCTTCAAGCAAGGTTGTTGTGCCAATAATATTGGGCGTGGTTCGGGCGCCTTCGCCAAGCGTGAACAAGCCATTCGGCTCCTCAAGGCCCGCCGACATGAAGCCTCTGGGCCGATGGTATTTGAAACTCCGCCCGATGATCAAATCATCACTGGCCAAAAGCGCCGACGCTATTGTATCGCCGGAAAACCCGCTTCGTGGTTTGCCGTTGTAGGTAAATGACAAGGTTTTAGTTCGGTCAATGCGGCCTCCTTCGTCCAGCCTTCTGAAGCCTGCCATCATGCTTCTCCTGAAATCTGGTTGGTTGCCGTGTTGCGCTTCAGCTTGAACCATTGCCGACAGCCCAGCACATGTTGCCAATACTCCGTGTGCGGACCTTTAGGTTCTCGAACAAAAACACATAATCGTGCCATTCATCCAGACTTCCAAAACCATGCACAGGGCGCTGTTTGGAAGCATCACCACCATAGCGAAATTCGCTCCAGTCTCTTTCTCCACAATGCGGGCAAGGAATTTTCATTGCTTGTAGGTCCAGTTGCCAACGCCATGTTCGTCAAGTTCTCCACCTTTTTTAAAGCGGTCAAGTGAGAAGCAACGATTCAAATCATGTTCCTGATCATGGGCAATGGTATGGGCAAAGGTGAACCCGGACGCAGGCGTGGCTTTGAAACCTTGATAGCACCAGCCTCCATTCAGGTAGAGATGGCGGATCGGAGTGCGGCAAATGAACGGCGAGCCATCTGGCGTCATGTCCTGAATGCCGCCCCAGTGACGCAACATTTTCAACCGTTGCGTAAAGGGCATCAGTGATGAAACACATTCCATCACGGTTTGAACGCGGGCAAATTGGCCGCGCTGCGTATAGGTGTTGAAACCGTCAATGTGACCGCCGAACACCAGCCCGCCCTTGTCCGATTGCGAAAGGTAAAACAATTCGGCTCCCCATGA
Source organism: Hyphomicrobiales bacterium (assembly GCA_031420855.1). GTDB lineage: Bacteria > Pseudomonadota > Alphaproteobacteria > Rhizobiales > Aestuariivirgaceae > Aestuariivirga. The sequence continues at coordinate 3,426 of JANONM010000269.1, read as the reverse complement.
AATGACATGGTGAACGATGGGCTTGATGGGTTCCGAAACAAACGCTTGCAGGATATGGCTTTCAACTGGAAGCTTAAGTCCTGCCATCGCCGCCACATGGGAAGAATGTCCGGCAACTGCAATAGCCACTTTGTCACCGAGGATTTTCCCGCGCGATGTTTCCACGCCAACAACCTTTTCGCCATCGCGCAAAATGTCAGTTACTTCGCAATTCTCGATGACGTGAACCCCCAATTGCGAAGCTGCCCGCGCATAGCCCCAGGCCACCGCATCATGTCGCACCGTGCCTGCCCGTGGCTGGTGAATGGCACCCCAGATCGGCCAGCGCGCTTCTTTGGAATAGTCGAGATAAGGCAGCATCTTCATCACTTCGCTGCGGTCCAGCAATTCCGCATCAATGCCATGGAGCCGCATGATATTGCCGCGCCGTGCAAACTGGTCCAATTGCCCCGGTGAAACCGCCAGCACGACTTGGCCCCGATGGGAAACCATCGTATTGAAATTCAGTTCGTGGGAAAGCCCTTCCCATAATTTCATGGAAAACTCGAAGAAGGGCGTGTTGCCGCCGATCATGTAATTGGAGCGGATCAGCGTTGTATTGCGCCCCACATTGCCAGAACCAATATAGGACTTTTCCAATACCGCCACATTGCGCAACCCATGGTTTTTGGCCAGGTAATAAGCCGTGGCCAAACCATGCCCACCGCCGCCGATGATGATGGCATCATAGCTGGGCTTGGGTTCAGGTTTGGCCCAAGCCTCCGGCCATGGATCGTTCGGGCGCAAAGCATGACGCGCCAATGAAAATATGGAATAGCCCTTAGCCATGTCAGATGAATAACCGAGCTTCGCAGCGCGTCAAAGAGCCAATTTTCTCACCTTGTTGCGCCGCGCCTCGGCCCATTCCACACACAACAGCGCACAGATGGAATAGAACGCAAAAAACAGGGCCAAAGGCGTCAGCGTGCCATCATAAAACCGACCCGCAAATCCACCGAGGCCAATGGCCAAGGCTTGCGAAATGAAGCCGGAAATCGCAGCCGCCATCCCGGCAATATGTCCCATGGGTTCCATTGACATGGCGTTGAAATTGCCAAAGGTGAAGCCTGCCGAAAAAAACCAGATCGCAAACAACACCGACAACAGCGGCAAGGCCGGGTTTCCGGCAGTCAACAGACAAACAATCGCAATCACGATCCAGACAACAGTGTACACGATCATGGCCCACTTCGAAAGTTTGCGCATGCCGAGTTTGCCAACAAGTTTGCCGTTGGTGATCATTGCCAGCGCAATGAAGACGGCAAAGGCACCAAACCACAAAGCGAATTTGTCGCCCTGCTTGTATTGCTCCGCAAAGATTTGCTGGCAAACACCGAGATAGGCTACGAAGATGCCAAAAACAAAACCTGTAGCCAAAGTGTAGCCAAGCGAAACAGGATTGCTGACAACTTCGACGGCACTTGACCAAAGTTTCGCGACTGAGAATGGAAGGCGGCGCTCTGCTGGCAGTGTTTCCGATTGGCGCAATGAAAGCCACACACCGCCGATAATTGCCGCAACCATCAACCCGCCAAAAATATAGCGCCAGTTCGCCACATATAGAACCAACTGTCCAATCGACGGTGCCAATATCGGCACCAGCATGAACACTGACATGACAAAGGACATGATGCGCGCCATCGCCGCGCCCTTGGCACCATCGCGCACCATGGCCATTGAAACGATGCGGGGGCCGGCAGCACCTATGCCTTGAATGACACGGCCAGCGATCAACACCGCGAAGCTGCCCGACACCATGCAAAGCAAGGTCCCTGCAACATACAAAACCAGTCCGATAAAAATTGCAGGCTTGCGGCCAATCGAATCCGACCACGGTCCAAAAATCGGAATCCCCAACATCTGCCCGGCAAAGAACCCGATGATGATCAGTTGCCGATCATTCGGGTGGGTTGCACCAAGCTCCGTTGCCATCTGGCCGACAGCGGGCAGCATGGTATCAATCGACATCGCAACAAGTGCTGTTAGAAAGGCAACGAGAGCGATAAACTCGGCCGGACGGGTATTTTGCATTTTGGGTTGGCTCATGAAAAACTGTTGGTCGGGAGACATAGTCTGAATGCAAATCGATAGATACACCCGAACCGTCAACCTAGACCCGCGCAACGCGCAGTTCGTCCAGAACCCCTATGCAGCCTATGATATTATCAGAGACTTCTGCCCCGTATTCAAATGGGAACAGTATGGCCACTGGTGTTTTGCGGGTTTTGAAGACGTCAACGCCCTGTTGCGTGATCGGCGTTTCGGCCGGCAAATTCTGCATGTGGCCTCACGTGAAGAACTGGGATGGCCGGAGGTTCCAGAACATATCAAACCATTTTCCGAGCACGAAACCCATTCCCTGCTCGAACTCGAACCACCCGTCCACACCAGGCTGCGTGGCCTCGTAAACCGCGCCTTCCTGTCGCGCCATGTGGAGAAGTTGAAGCCACAAATATTCAATCTTTGCAATGTTTTGGTTGATGATTTTGATTCAGCACCTGAAGTGGATTTACTGCCTGCCTATGCCACACCAATTCCCCTTCAGGTGATTTGCGATCTGCTGGGTGCGCCGCTTGAAATGGCCCCGCAATTTCTCGCCTGGTCCCACGATCACGTCGCCATGTACATGGCCAAACGTGACCGCAGCATTGAAGACAAAGCCGTGGCCGCTGTCACAGAATTCTCGGCTTACATGCGTGATTTGATCCGTACACGGCAGAAAAATCCGGGAGAAGACCTTCTCTCGGAATTGATCCGCGCCAAGGATGAAGCTGGAAAACTGTCCGAAGACGAACTGGTGACAACGGCCATTCTGCTGCTCAACGCGGGCCATGAAGCAACCGTCCATTCCATGGGCAACGCCATAAAAGCCCTCATTGAAAACAACGCGACCAGCAACATTACCTCCGGCCACATCGAGGAAAGCCTGCGCTTTGACGCCCCTCTCCACATGTTCACCCGCTATGCCTTGGAAGATCTGGACTACCAGGGCCTCAAACTCAAAAAGGGCGAAGTCGTCGGCCTCGTGCTGGGAGCGGCCAATCGCGATCCTGCAAGATTTGCCGAACCCCATCGCTTTGATCCCCAGCGCGAACACATTGCCCATACAAGCTTTGGTGCTGGCATCCATTTTTGTGTTGGTGCACCGTTGGCCAGGCTGGAACTGGAAATTGGCTTGCAGGTATTGTTCAACCGACTGCCGAACTTGCAATTGGCAACCAATCCACAATACCGCGATGCCTATCATTTCCATGGCCTCGAGGCTTTGAAAGTGATCACAGGAATGTAACAATCCAGGCAGCAAAAAGTCGCGTAAACCAGCATGATGAACCGCCGCACCGCCTTGATTGCCTTGCCGATAGTTGCCTTGGCCCCACTCGCACTGTT
>JANONM010000268.1:0-3996 GCA_031420855.1 Hyphomicrobiales bacterium | reverse complement strand
CACCATATTGCAGACCAACAGAAATCGCGATGGCGAAGTTGTTCATCATGGCACGAAGGGCTGCCCCTTCCTTGTGCATGTCGATGAAGATTTCGCCGAGTTTGCCATCTTCATATTCGCCGGTGCGGAGATAAACCTTGTGGCCACCAACGACGGCCTTTTGGGTGTAGCCCTTGCGGCGTGATGGCAGTTTCTCGCGTTCGAACTGGCGTTCGACGACGCGTTCGACAATCCGCTCGACAATGGTTTCAACGCGACCCATCATCGGTTTTGCAGCGAGGGTTTCGCCGATGTCCTCGCCATCATCTTCGTCATCAATGAGTTGCGACGACAAGGGCTGTGAAAGTTTGGAGCCATCACGATAGAGGGCATTGGCCTTGATGCCGAGTTTCCAACTGAGCATGTAGGCGGCGGCGCAATCATCAACGGCGGCATCGTTCGGCATGTTGATGGTTTTAGAAATAGCACCCGAAATAAACGGCTGCGAGGCCGCCATCATGCGGATGTGGCTGTCGACGCTCAGGAAGCGTTTGCCGATGCGACCGCAGGGGTTGGCGCAATCGAAGACCGGGAGATGCTCGTCCTTCAAGCCCGGGGCTTTTTCCAAAGTCATGGCACCGCAGACATGGATATTGGCTTTGTCGATATCGGCTTTCGAAAAGCCGAGGTGGGCCAGCATGTCGAAGCCGAAGTCGTTGAGCTGCGCGTCAGTGACTTTCAGCACGGTCTTGCAGAAGTCTTCTCCCAAGTTCCACTTGTTGAAAACGAACTTGATGTCGAAAGCAGAAGCGAGGCCCGCTTCAATCTTTTCAATCTGTGCTTCGCCGAAACCTTTGGCCTTGAGTGCTGCGTGGTTGAAGCCAGGTGCATCGGCCAAGGTGCCGTGACCGACAGCATAGCCGATGATGCGTTCGATTTCATGGGGCTGATAGCCGAGGAAGCGCAGGGCTTCGGGCACCGCCTGGTTGATGATCTTGAAATAACCGCCACCTGCCAGTTTCTTGAACTTCACCAGCGCAAAATCCGGCTCGATGCCCGTCGTATCGCAATCCATGACCAGTCCAATGGTACCCGTGGGGGCGACGACAGTGGATTGGGCGTTGCGATAGCCGTGGGCCTCACCCATCGACACGGCCTTGTCCCAGGCCTTGCGCGAGGCTGCGGCCAAAGACTTGTCGTTCAGATCGTTTTCATCCAGCGGCACTGGATTGGTGGCAATGCCTTCGTAACCCACCGACGCACCATAGGCAGCGCGGCGGTGGTTGCGCATGACGCGCAGCATGTGTTCGCGGTTCTTGGCAAAGCCGGGGAAGGGGCCAAGTTCGCCGGCCATTTCGGCTGAGGTTGCGTAGGATATGCCGGTCATGATGGCGGAGATGGCAGCGCAAATGGCGCGGCCTTCATGGCTGTCATAGGGAATGCCCGACGTCATGAGCAGGCCGCCGATATTGGCAAAGCCCAAACCAAGCGTGCGGTATTCATAGGATAGCTTGGCGATTTCCTTTGACGGGAATTGTGCCATCAACACCGAGATTTCAAGCACGATAGTCCAGAGGCGAACGCCGTGTTCGTAGGATTCGATATCGAATGAGCCATCGGCGCGTTTGAACTGGATAAGGTTCAGTGAGGCGAGGTTGCAAGCGGTGTCGTCGAGGAACATATATTCCGAGCAGGGATTGGAGGCGCGGATTTCACCTGAGGCCGGGCAAGTGTGCCAGTCATTGATGGTGGAATGAAACTGAATGCCGGGATCAGCCGAAGCCCAGGCGGCATAACCGATCTTGTCCCACAAGGAGCGGGCCTTCATGGTTTTCATGACGGCACCGCTGCGGCGGGCCGTCAGGTTCCAGTCGCAGTCGGTTTCAACGGCTTTCAGGAAAGCATCGGTGACACGGACGGAGTTGTTGGAATTCTGGCCAGCCACCGTGCGGTAGGCTTCGCCATCCCAATCTGAATCATAGGTATCAAAGGCAATTTCCTTATAGCCCTGCTTGGCGAATTGGATGACGCGCTTGATATAGTTGTCCGACACCATCGAACGGCGGGCTTCCTTGACGGCGCGCTTGAGGGCAGGGTTCTTTTCAATCTCGAAACAATCGGTGCCCGGACCTTCGCAATTGACGCACGCCTTCATGATCGCCGTCATGTGTTTCTTGACGATCTTGGAACCAGTGACAAGGGAGGCAACTTTCTCCTCTTCCTTGACCTTCCATTCGACATATTGTTCGACATCTGGATGATCGACATCGACGACAACCATTTTGGCCGCACGTCGAGTGGTGCCGCCTGACTTGATGGCCCCTGCGGCACGGTCACCGATTTTGAGGAAGCTCATGAGGCCGGAGGACTTGCCACCGCCAGCCAGCTTTTCGCCTTCGCCGCGCAGATATGAGAAGTTGGAACCCGTGCCCGAACCATATTTGAACAGGCGGGCTTCCCGCACCCAGAGGTCCATGATGCCGCCTTCGTTGACGAGGTCGTCGGCGACCGACTGGATGAAGCAGGCGTGGGGTTGTGGATGTTCGTAGGCCGACTTTGACTTGGTAAGTTTGCCGGTTTCGAAATCGACGTAGTGGTGGCCTTGTGCTGGACCGTCGATGCCATAGGCCCAATGAAGACCCGTGTTGAACCACTGGGGCGAATTCGGCGCACACATTTGGCGGGCCAGCATGAAGCAATGTTCGTCATAGAAGGCGCGGGCGTCGGCTTCCGTGTCGAAATATTTGCCCTTCCAGCCCCAATAGGTCCAGGTTCCGGCAAGGCGGTTAAACACCTGCCTGGCCGAACGCTCGCCCGTGGTGCGGTCCTTGTCTGGGACGCCCGCCAAAGCTTCTTCGTCCATGACGGAGCGCCACAGCCAGCTGGGCACGGTTTCTTCTTCCAGTTTCTTGAGGGCCTTGGGAATGCCGGCTTTACGGAAATATTTTTGGGCCAGAATGTCGGTGGCGACCTGGCTCCAGGAGGAGGGGACTTCGATATCCGCCAGACGGAACACGATGGAACCGTCGGGGTTTTTGATTTCGCTCACAGCATTGCGGAAATCGATGCCCGTGTAAGCATCCTGTCCTTCGACTGTATAACGACGTTCGATCTTCATTTTAGTTTGCCCTCAGAATTCAATTTTGCCCGCCCGCGAAGTGTTTGTTCCGCGCATATTTCCAGTCCAAGGGCGCACAAAAACGCCCACGGACTGATGTTCACCCGTGTTCCACGCAACTTCCAAATTTGGCGAACTCCGCCCCCAGTATCGACAAAACGGAACCACATGGCTTCACGCCAGCAGAACTCCATAGTCACCGCGCAGGTTCCCTGTCTGGTGTTGTCGTCGTCGTTAGCCATAATAAGAGAGTCATCCAGGTTCGTCAATAGCTAGTGTGTTAACGCAAGATTAACACTAGATATAGTGGGTAACGCTCAGGCCCGCTGTTTGGTTCAACTATCATCATCCGATTCTAGGGGTAAGCTCAAGAGCGATAAGGATATTAGCCACAGGGCAATTGGAAATGGTGGATTAAGCAAAGGTTAACCTTGACAGGCGTCAAGGGGATTCGCAGGGGCGGTTGAAAATATTGTGGCAATCCGATTGCAACTTTATGGAGAGTAGTATCATTTTTGCGCAACACCAGATGGTATGAGGCGATGGCTTTGCTGTTGTGGCCATGCGGCTGTCGTTAGAATCAGGCAACAATTCACAATGGATCTGTTTGAACGGCTGTTTTGCGTTTTAGCGGTATCGGTTTTGCACTTTCAGTTGCCCCCAACTTCCACAACAACGGCAATGCCAGCAGCGCCATTCCCGCCAATATCCACCAGCATTCGTTGATGGCTTGGGTTAGGCCCGCTGATTGGACCAGGTCGGACAGGGCGAATATGCCCATGGGATCATCCGCATCCGGCAGTTCGTCAGCGGTGACTCCCAACAGGGGAGCGGCCGCGGCAGGTGATGAGCGGGCCAGTTCCAACAGGCGTTCAGCGTGTACTGGGGCTCGTGAAAAC
>JANONM010000267.1:0-1783 GCA_031420855.1 Hyphomicrobiales bacterium | reverse complement strand
GTTGCATCATGGTGTGAAACACCAGCAATTGCGCGGCATGGCCGGAAGCCACGGCAAGGGCTGCCGTACCGCCTTCAAGCGCTGCCACCTTGGCTTCCAGTGGTGCCTGGGTCGGGTTCATGATGCGGGTGTAGATATTGCCAAAGGCCCGCAAGGCAAAAAGATCAGCGGCATGTTCCACATCATTGAAGACAAAGGCCGTGGTCTGATAAATCGGCGTGATACGGGCACCGGTAGCGGGATCGGGTGCCGACCCGGCATGAATGGCAAGTGTCTCAAATCCCGGTTTGGCGTCGCTCATTATTTGTCTCCTGTGGTGGGTCAGAATGGTTTTAAATAGGCTTTATGCAGTGCAGCAACATGCACGATTAACAATGCGATGCCAAGCTGGTATCCGATCTCCCATGCATCGCTAGCCATTCCCCAACACCAAGCAGTTGCACCGCCTGAATGGCATCAACAAAACAAGATCGACTGCCGCCATCTCTTGTCGCTAAATCACGGCTTCTTGCCAATGCCCAAACTTTGCAGCCTCCCGCTGGGGTTCATTTCTTGTCGCTTTGACGAGATGACACCGGAATCGCCGCCGACCCACGCCCATTCGCCCGATAATTTTCCGTATTCCATTTTGGGGCAACGATTCATGACAACTTTCATACCCGCTGCTTCAGCCATTGCAGCAGCGGCATCATTGCGCACACCGAGTTGCATCCAGATGACTCGTGGCAGGGGCTTTAGTTCAACGGCTTCTTGCGTCACCACAAATGCTGCATCAGCGTTGCGGAAAACATCTACCATGTCGATTACAACCGGAATATCTGCAAGGCTTGCATAAACTTGTCGCCCCAACAAGTCCTGTCCAGCCATTCCAGGATTGACGGGCACCACGGTATAACCTTTCTCAATCAGGTATTTCATCACCAGGTAAGAAGGCCGCACCGGGTTGGCCGATGCACCGACAAGCGCAATGGACTTCACCTCGCGCAATATGTCTCTGACATAGCCAGCTGAATAACTGTCGTGGTCCATGGTGGCTACGTTGGAAGCTGAATGCGGCCCGCGTCATCAAGCGGCGCAAGGGGATTATAGGCCACTTCCCAGAGATGTCCGTCCGGATCGGCGAAATAGCCTGAATAGCCGCCCCAGAAAACTTTCTCAGCTGGTTTGATCAAGGTTGCGCCACAAGCAACGGCGTGGAGCAGAACTGCATCGACTTCCGCTTCACTGTTGTTGTTCCAGGCCAGCGACACACCGCGAAATACTGGAGCTTGGTCGCTCTTGACCTTTGCATCCTCAGCCAAGGCCTCATGGCCATAGATTCCAAGTACAACCCCATTGGCGTCATAAAATCCAACATGCTCATTGCCCATGCTTGAAGGCACAAGGCCCAGGCGCTCGTAGAAAGCTTTTGCGAGTGCCACGTTGGTTACTCCCAACGTGACAATATTAATTCGGGGCTTTAATTGAGGGGCGGCCAAAGTGGGTGCCTCTTGTTGATGAAAGCCTCAAGCCCTTCACAGGCCGCACCATCAAGCATATTCTGCACCATGATGCCGGAGGCCACTTCATAAGCTGCGGCCAGATCGAGTTGCCGCTGCTCGTGAAACAGCCGCTTGCCATAGGCAATGGCGGCTTGAGACTTTGCTGCAATTTTTGCCGATAACGCATTGACATGCCGCGTTAATTCGTCGCCGGAAACTATCGCATTCAGCAATCCTGCCTGCAAGGCAAATGCCGCGTCATGAACGCCCCCAACCAGCAACATTTCCATCGCCTGCTTTGC
>JANONM010000266.1:0-2067 GCA_031420855.1 Hyphomicrobiales bacterium | reverse complement strand
TGCCGTTGAACAAGCGGTAATAGCTGGCGTTGTCGATCCCCCGGAATGACAACACAGGACCGAAGGCATCGCTTTCGCCTGTATGATTGAACACGACATCAAGAATAACATTGATGTTTTCAGCATGCAATTTGGTCACAGCGTCGCGCAGTTCTTGCAAGCCACCAGGTGCCAACTTGGGTTCGATTGCGAAAAACGATACAGGATTGTAGCCCCAGGCATTGTGCAGACCAAGCTTGACTAGATGGCGTTCATCAATCCAGGCCGCAATGGGCAACAGTTCAATGGTATCAACGCCCAGTTTTTTGAAATGGGCAATGGAGGCGGGGGCGGCCAAAGCTGCGATGGTGCCGCGCTGATGCACCGGGATGGCCGGATTGAGTTTGGTAAATCCCCTGACATTCAGCTCATAAATCAACTGCGGATCAGGCACTTTGCGTAACGGCAGATTTGGCAGGTGTTTGGCAACGACTGCCCGTGGCACCAGTCCAGCGCTTTCCTGTGCATGGTGCGAGAGGGTGGGATGGTAGGTAAAGCTTTTTGAGATTGCCGTTGCATAGGGATCGAGCAACAGTTTTGACTGATCAAAATAGTGGCCGTCTTCCGGGTGCCACTGGCCAAGTGCGCGGATGCCGTAGTGGTGCCCAGACTTTATGCCAGTGATAAAACCATAGTGAATATCGCCCTTGCGCGATGGCAGGGAGGCGCGAAACAATTCATGTCCCGTTTGCGGATCGAACAGGCAGAAAATAATTTTGCGGGCGTGTTTTGAAAACACGGCAATGTTGGCCCCATCGTCCTTGAGGGTCAACCCCAAGGGAAAAGCGGCGGCTTTTTTCGTTGAAACTGAAAACGTCAGGTGATCACCGTTGGCGCGGCGCGGCCCGTGTGCATTTCAATTCCCGCAATGCTGCGAGCCAGGGCAATATAGTGACTGAGGGCTGTTTGGGTTTCAATCATGTGCTTTGTTGTATCTGCCTCATAGCTTTCGACATAGACCCGCAGGGTTGCGCCTGAAGTTCCGGTGCCCGAAAGCCGATAAATGATTCTGCTGCCGTTTTCAAAGATCAGGCGAAGGCCCTGGTTTTTGGTTGAAGACCCGTCGACGGGATCGTCATAGGAAAAATCATCGGCTTTGCTGATGCCATGGTGGTCGACGAGTTTTGGAAGACTGTCGCGCAAAACCGTCACCAGTTTGTTGGCGGCATCGGAATCCACTTCTTCATAGTCATGACGGGTGTAAAAGTTTCGACCATATTCGCCCCAATGTTGGGTGACGATATCCTTCACGGTTTGCTTGCGGCGCGCCAAAATATTGAGCCACATCAACACGGCCCAGAGGCCATCTTTTTCGCGCACGTGATTGGATCCCGTGCCGAAACTTTCCTCGCCGCAGACAGTGGCCAATCCGGCGTCGAGAAGATTGCCGAAAAATTTCCAGCCGGTTGGGGTTTCATAAGTGTTGATTTTCAGTTTCGCAGCCACCCGGTCAGCGGCGCAACTGGTGGGCATGGACCTCGCAACACCCGCTATGCCCTTGGCATAGCCGGGGGCCAGTTGGGCATTGGCGGCAATAATGGCCAAGGAATCGGAAGGTGTCACATACATGCCGCGCCCGATGATCAGGTTGCGGTCGCCATCGCCATCGGAGGCCGCGCCAAATTCTGGTCCGCCTTCGGGCATGACAAGATCAACCAATTCCTTGGCGTGAACCAAATTCGGGTCCGGGTGATGGCCGCCAAAGTCGGGCAGGGGAATGCCATTCATCACAGTGCCTGCACCTGATCCAAGCAGGTCTTCCAGAATGCGGCTGCCATAGGGTCCGGTGATGGCACCCATGCCATCGAATTTCATGCGGAAGCCGGATTTGAACAGTTCCGAGATGGCATCAAAATCAAACAGCTGTTGCATCAGTTTGGCGTAGTCTTCGACCGGATCAATGACATCGATTGTCATGTCGGCGATTTTGGCGCTGCCGAGACGTGAGAGATCAACTGTGCCAGATACAATCTTGTAGCTGCTGATGGTTTTGGTGCGGGCGAAAATCGCGTCGGTGATTTTTTCGGG
>JANONM010000265.1:0-9736 GCA_031420855.1 Hyphomicrobiales bacterium | reverse complement strand
TGTCAAGGAAACCCGCGCCGATGCCACGTTCCTTGTGGCCTTTATCGGCTCGTGGTTCGATCCTCCCAAGGCCAAGGAAACTGCGTTGGCGCAGATTGATGCAGGCGCTGATCTTCTGTATGCGGAACGTTTTGGTGTTTCTGATGCGGCCAAGGAAAAAGGCATTCTATCGGTGGGCAATGTGATTGATACGCAAGCCGACTATCCCGACACCGTTGTTGCTTCAGCACTTTGGCATTTCGAACCGACCTTGGATGCAGCCATCAAGGCGGTGAAGACGGGCAAGTTCGCCGCCGATGAGTCTGGCCAATATTCCTTCATGAAAGCTGGTGGCAGTTCACTCGCACCTTATGGCACATTTGAGGACAAGATTTCTGCCGAGGTCAAGGCCATGGTGGCCGCCAAGGAAGCCGCGATCAGGGACGGTTCATTCTCGGTTGCCATTGACGACAACGAACCGAAATCGACATCCTGATCTATAGCGGTTCTTGGTCAGGTGGAATCACAGAATTGCCACCGCTTCGTCATCCCCGCGAAGGCGGGGAACCAACTTTCCACCAGTTCGGCGCGTTGAACGTTGGATTCCCGCCTGCGCGGGAATGACGTTACTCTGGGAACCAAAACAAACCAAACTGGAACTGCTATAAATGAGTGATCGCAAAGCCGGGGAACAGGAAACTGTTCTCCGGTTCAACAATGTGTCCAAAAACTTCGGACCGCTGGTTGCCAATGATGATATTTCGTTATCGTTGCGGCGTGGTGAGATTCTGGGATTGCTGGGAGAAAATGGCGCGGGCAAAACCACGCTGATGAACATCCTGTTCGGCCACTATGTGGCTGATGGCGGTTCAATCGAAGTGGATGGTGTTGTCTTGCCGCCTGGCCAGCCGAAGGCCGCTTTGGCGCTGGGCATTGGCATGGTGCACCAGCATTTCACGCTGGCGGAAAACCTGACGGTGCTGGATAATATCATTCTCGGCACAGAATCCCTGTGGCTGTGGCGCAGTGACAGGGCTGCGGCGAAGGCCCGGATTTTGGCGTTGATCAGTTCCTATGGATTGAAAGTTGATCCTGATGCTGTTGTCGCCCAGCTTTCAGTTGGTGAGAGGCAGCGTGTTGAAATTCTCAAAGCGCTGTATCGCAATGCCCGCATTCTTATCCTCGATGAACCAACAGCGGTTTTGACACCCCAGGAATCGGCGGAGCTGTTTCAAACCCTGAAAGCATTTGTGGCCAAGGGGCTTTCGATTATTTTCATCTCGCACAAGCTGAATGAAATTCTCAGCGCCTGTCACCGTGTGGCGGTTTTGCGGGGTGGACGAAAAGTGGCGGAGCGCGAAGTGGCAGGTGCCACGCGGGAGGATCTGGCTGAATTGATGGTGGGACGCGAGCTTTCGCCACCAAAAGCCGAGGTCAAATTACCGGGCTCAATGGCATTGCAGCTGGAAGAAGTAACGGCGAACAAGGGGGCGCTCCGTTTGAACGCCGTAGACCTCGCGGTGCATGGTGGTGAAATCGTTGGCATTGCCGGTGTATCGGGCAATGGACAAAGTTTGCTGGCTGATCTGGTGTCGGGAACGCTGGCGGCGAAATCCGGCAATGTTTTGTTGTATGGTGCAGCCGTCAAATCTGCAACGCCGCGAACCATGGTCGACAAAGGTGTGGCCCGGATTCCTGAAGACCGTCATGCCGAAGGTCTGATCAGCGATATGTCAATTGTCGAAAATTTGATCGCTGAACGACTTCACACATCAGATTTTTCCCGCCATGGATTTATCGACTGGACGAAAGCCGAAAGTTTTGCGGCAGCGATCATTGCCGACTATGACGTCAAATGCTCTGGACCTGCGGCGCGCACGGGATTGCTGTCTGGCGGCAATATGCAAAAGCTCATTCTGGGTCGCGTCATGGCCCATGAGCCAAAATTGGTGTTGGCCAATCAACCAACGCGGGGGCTTGATGTGGGGGCAGTGGCCTATGTCCATGAACAATTGCTGGCGGCGCGAAAACGCGGTGCAGGGATTCTGTTGATTTCAGAAGATCTGGATGAATTGCTGGCGCTGGCCGACAAGATTTGCGTGATGTATCGGGGATCACTTTCTCCGGCCATGGCGCGATCTTCCGTCACCATCCAAAAACTCGGATTGATGATGGCTGGGCAGGAGCTTGATCATGCGGCTTGAGCTGCGCGAGCATCGGCCCCTGTGGCAAAACCTGGCATTTCCCATTTTGTCGCTGGCTTTTGCATCTGCAGTTTGTGCTTTTCTCGTCGCACTTTCTGGCGCTTCGCCCTTGCAGGTTTTTGGCCTGATGCTGAAGGGGGCCATGGGAACGCAATTTGCCTTTCTCGAAACATTGACACGGGCAACGCCCCTGATTTTCACCGGGCTTGCGGCGGCGGTGGCGTTTCGGGCCAAGCTGTGGAACATCGGGGCGGAGGCGCAGCTCTATATGGGAGCTGTGATGACCGTCGTCATGGGGACCGGACTACTGCCCTTGCCGGCAGCGATATTGATCCCTGTACTGATGATTTCGGCGATCATGGGGGGTGCATTGGTGCTGTCGGTTCCGACGTTTTTGAAAACCCGTTTCGGGGTAGATGAAGTGGTGACGACGCTGCTTCTGAACTTCATCGTTCTGTTGTTTGTCTCGCTGTTGCTGGAAGGCGTGTTGAAAGACCCGATGGGACTGGGATGGCCGCAGTCACGAAAAGTCATGGCGGACGGATTGCTGCCAAAACTGGTGCAGGGCAAGCGTCTGCATTATGGATTTGTTGTCGCCATTCTGGCGGCCTTGGTGATCTGGGTGATTGATCGCCGACATGTGTTGGGTTTTGAAATGCGGGCGGTGGGCCACAATGCCAAGGCAGCGCATTTCGCCGGGATTCCGGTCAACAGGGTGTTGGCAAAAACCGCGCTGCTATCGGGTGGACTTGCAGGGTTGGCAGGATGGTCGGAAGTGACGGGCCTCAAGGGCAACCTGACACTCGATCTGTCGCCGGGTTTTGGATACACCGGAATTGTCGTTGCCATGTTGGCGTTGTTGCATCCCTTGGGTGTTGTTGCGGCTGCGATTTTTGTGGCGGCAGTTTTTGTTGGCGCTGATGCCATGAGCCGCACGGCAGGTGTGCCCAGCTACATCGCGCAAGTCATGGTGGCAGTGTCGCTGCTGTCCATGGTGACGGCCATCATGTTCACCCGTTATCGACTGCGCTGGAGGTGAGCCATGCAGGCGATTGAAATCCTGTTCACTGCATCGCTCTGGGCCGCTGCCATCCGCATTGCTTCGCCACTGATTTTTGGCACGCTGGGCGAATTGATTTGCGAGCGGGCAGGGGTGCTGAACCTCGGCATTGAAGGCATCATGACGGCGGGGGCATTTTCGGGTTGGCTGACGGTGTTCTTGGGGGGTGACCTGTGGCTGGGGGTTGCGGTCGCAGCACTGACGGGTGCCTTGTTGGGGTTGTTGCACGGCATACTGGTGGTGCCGCTTGGGCTTTCTCAGCATGTCATCGGCATCGGCATCACGCTTCTGGCCACCTCCTTGTCCTATTACAGCTATCGACTGGTGTTTCCGGCAGTTACGTCACCGCCGAAGATCGAGCCATTTCAAGTGTGGCCGATTCCCGGCTTGGCTGAACTGCCGCTGATTGGGCCCGCCCTGTTTCAGCAGACACCGCTTACTTACTTTGCTTTCGTCATGGTGGCTGTGGTGGCGTGGGTACTGTACCATACACCTGTGGGACTGGCGGTGCGGACGGTGGGTGAAAACCCCGCAGCGGCGGAAGCGCAAGGCATTGATGTCATCCGTATACGGATTATAGCGGTGATGGCTGGCAGTGCGCTGATGGGAATTGGCGGCAGTTTCATCACGCTCTCGGCATTCAACTCGTTCTTTTTTGAAATGACCAATGGCCGGGGCTGGATTTGCATTGCCCTTGTGGTGTTCGGGTCGTGGCGTCCCGGCAAGGCGCTTTTGGGTGCGATCCTGTTTGGTTTTTTTGATGCCTACCAATTGCGGTTGCAGCAACTGGCGGGGGCCGTGGTGCCCTATCAGATATTCCTGATGTTGCCGTTTGTACTTTCCATTCTGGCGCTTATTGTGATGTCGCGGCGGGTGGCATACCCTCGGGCTTTGATGGTAGCCTATCGCAGAGGTGAGAGATGACGATGAATGACACGGATAAGAAGTTTCTTCGCATCGCCTATAATGAAGCGAAAGCCGGGTTTGATGAGGGGGGCTGTCCCATAGGCTCAGTGTTGGCGCGGGGTGACAGACTGGTCAGCCAGGGACGCAACCAGCGTGTGCAGGGCGGCGATCCGATTGCCCATGGCGAGATGGATGCACTGCGCAAGGCGGGCCGCCAGAAGACCTATCGTGACACGACGCTTTATACCTCACTCAGCCCTTGCATGATGTGTACTGGCACCATTATCCAGTTCGGCATCCCGCGTGTGGTGATTGGCGAGAACAAGACGTTTGGCGGCAATGAGGAATTCCTGCGTTCCAAAGGCGTTGAGGTAATAATTGCCGATGATGCGGATTGCACAGCGTTGATGGAACGGTTCATCCGCGAGAAGCCGGAACTTTGGGCCGAAGACATTGCCGAGGATTAAGCCGTAAGCTTAAGCATCTGTGACTTGCCTTCAACTTCAGCCACCTTGACCATCAGGTCGGAGGCGGGCATTGGTTTTGCAATGATATAGCCCTGGACCTGGTCGGAATTCAATTCCTGGAGCATCTTCAACTCGCCTGGAGTCTCAGCACCTTCCGCCACAACATCCATGCCGAGGGAATGGCACATGCCGATGATGGAATTGAGAATATCGCGACGGCGGGTCACGGTGTCGGCCCCTGCCACAAATGAGCGGTCAATTTTGATGGTATCAAAGGGCAGCTTGGCCAGATAACCCAGGGACGAATAGCCCGTGCCAAAATCATCGAGAGCAAGTTGCACGCCAAGGTCGCTGAGCGAACCGAGGATCTGCTGAACGGTTGTGATGGTGGTGCCGAGAAACAGGCTTTCGGTGATTTCAAGGCATAGCATGAAAGATGGAATGTCATGATCATGCAGGGCTGCTTTGACTTTGGCGATAAATCCAGCCTCCAGCAGTTGGGCAGGTGACACATTGACGGAGATTTTGCGCGCCGTGTAGCCGGCTTCCATCCATTCGCGGGCCTGGCGGCAGGCATCGCGCAACACCCAGTCGCCCAGCATGACAATCATGCCATTGCGTTCTGCTGTCGGAATGAAATGGCCTGGCGGAATGAAGCCGCGTTCAGGATGATTCCAGCGGGCCAGGGCCTCAAAGCCCGTTACCTGCCGGCTCTTGAAGTCATACTGGATTTGATAGTGCAGTTGCATCTCGCCGTTGCCAATGGCGCGACGCAAATCCTGGTCCATCTCGGTTTCACGTTTCATGGCATCGGCCATCTCAGCGCGATAAATCATTGTGCGACCCTGGCCGGCGGCTTTTGCCCGGGCCAGCGCCAGGGCCGCCGCGTGCATGGCTGTTTCGGCTGTGGCTTTTGGGAGATGATCGAGGACAAGCATGCCGCAGGTCAATGTGATGCTGAGTTCGAGATGCAGGATTTTCAAGGGCACATAAAAGGCCGATTGAATTTCTGCCAGTGCCAGCTCTGCTTGTGCAGACGAGGCCACATCTTCAAACAGAATCAGGAATTCATTGCCGCTGCGCCTGGCGACCGTCGATTTTGGTCCCGCACCGTCACGCAATGCGGCGGCTACCGTCAACAAGATGGCATTGCCGATGGTTTGGCCAAAGGCATCATTCAGGTGGCGAAAGCCATGAATGATGATGGCCGCAACAGCGCCTTTTCGAACTTTCCCTTCGCCATTTGCGGTTATGAAATCCTTGAGCGTAATGTCGAAACTTGCGCCGCTGGCAAGGCCGGTGAGTTGGTCGAAGTAGGCAATGCGTTTCAGGCTGTTGTCGCGAAAGCGAATATCTGACATCAGGCCATTGAAGCTTTTGACAAGCACGGCAACTTCGCCTTCCGCCGTCGCTTCAGCAATATCCCTGTTGTAATTTCGCGATTGCCGGATGGCCGAGATGTTGGCGGTGAGATTGACCACTGGCGCAACGATGCGGCGCTGCAGCGGGATGGATGCCAACATGCAGGCCAGGCCTGCAAAAGCAGCGGCCAGACAGGTTGACAAAACTGTGGCCAGGAAATTTTCGCGGACTTTTGAAATATCAGCCAGCATCAGGAGACGACCCTGTTTTTCGCCGCCCTTGATGATGTCCACGGCTATGGGCATTGTTCCCTTGAAGAGCAGTGTCAAATTGCCGTGACTGCCTTTGACGAAATCACTTTCCAGATAGATGGCCTGGCCCATGCTGGCAAAGGCGATGTTGTTTTGGTCATAGACAGTGATTGACCGGATTTCCGGAATGCGTGATGCCGCGCGGAAGGTGGCCAAGGCGGCGTTGCGGTTTTTGGCAACCAGGGCATCAGCCACGCCTGATGCCATGACGAAGCCTGTATTCTCGAGATTGGATCGTCGGGTTTCAATGTCGCGGTTGACCTGGATATAGGCCAAGGCTGTTGCGACGATGATGATGGCACTGAACACTGAAAGTGCAACCAATCGTCCAATACGGTTGCCGATTCCCATGGCAGGTTGTGGTTTCTTCGCCGCGTTTTTCATGTTGGTCAGTGTGAACGAAATGTTTTGCCAAGTGATTGATGAAAACCTGCCCAAACCGATTGAACTTAATTTTTGGTAAATCTGTCGCAGCTAAACTTAGAAAAATTGCCAATGAAATATTACAGGCTCGCAATGTATCGTAAAACTTGAGAATAGAGGGCAACGGAAATGGAAGTTTTTGGGCAGGCATCAATTGCCGCTCTAAAAATGCTGAGGGGTTATGGGCGGAAATATCTTCGCGCATCCAGCGGCACCACAGCCATGATGTTTGCCATCTCCATGCCAGCCCTGATGGCGGCTGTTGGTGTGGCCTCCGATTACGGCATCTACAACATGAAGCGGACAAGCCTGCAGAATGCTGCAGACCAGGCCGCCATTGCATCTGCCAAAGAACTGGCCCTCAGCACTTCAAATACCAAAACCCAGCAGGAGGTTGTCGATGCTTATGTATTGGCAAATCTGGGAGAGGCGGGTGCACATGTAGATACAACAGTGGCGGTCTCGGCGAACAAGTCCGCTGTCACCGTGACGCTGGAAGAAACCTGGTCGCCATTTTTTGCCCATTTCATTGGTGCGAAAATCATGCCGATTGTGGTGTCGGCCAAAGCCTCATTGCAGGGTGAATCAAAAATCTGTGTGTTGGCCGTGGCCAATAGTGGCAGCGGCGCCATTTCAATGACCCATGATTCGAGTATCATTGCCAAAGGTTGTAGCGTCTATTCGAACTCCACCAATGCAGCTGGAATCTTCCTCGGCGACGATGCAAAGATAGATGCAAATCTCGTGTGCTCAGCGGGTGGTGTACGAAACAATTCTGGCAGTTCGACAGGCAACGTGACTACTGATTGCCCGCAAATTCCCGATCCGTTGGCGACACGACCGGTACCGAAATTCGGCGGTTGCGACAAAACCAATTTCAAATTGAACTCCGGCAGCACCACACTGGACCCCGGCGTATACTGTGGCGGCATCCAAATTACTGGCAAGGCACAGGTCACATTCAATCCAGGTGACTACATCATCAAAGATGGTGAGTTCATGGTCGCAGGCGCTGTCTTGGCCAAAGGCACGGATGTTGGCTTTTATCTGACGGGTTCAAAGGCGCTGATCAACTTTATCGGCAATGCCGAGATTGATCTCAGCGGCCGGGTGAAGGGCGAGCTTGCGGGGTTGTTGTTCTTTGAAGATCCAAAGTCTGCGCCCCTGCGGGTTCACAAGATTAGTTCCAGCAATGCCCATACACTGACAGGTACCATCTACTTGCCAAAGGGCAGCTTGCTGGTTGATCCCAATTCAAAAGTTGGCGAAAACTCAGCCTATACCGCGATCATTGTTCGACGTCTTCAGGTGCAAAACGGCCCCAGTCTTGTGCTGAATTCAAACTATTCAGCAACCACGGTTCCTGTTCCAGAAGGTATCGTGACGTCGAACCAGGTTGTGCTGGTGGAATAGCCTTTTGCGCATCCACCTACCCTCACCACAAGGGCGAGAGGATTTCTGAGTCAGCACGATCAATCAAAAAAGAGTCAATTCAAGTGGCCGTTGATATTAGGCCAAACTTAACCATCGCCACAGGCCTGGTTCCGCATCGGAAAAAATTTAACTTATAAGTTGGCAATTCCGGATGATATTCCGGCTATGCGTGTGGTACCGGACGCAATTTTGACACGGCATCGAGGAATCTGAATTGATCACACGGCTCACTACTGTGCTTGTCGCAACCGCAGTTTGCGGCTGCTTTGCGTCAGCTCCTGCTGATGCGGAACAGTCCAAATTCGGCGGATTTGTCAGCAATTCCTGTACGCTCTCGACGATCAATGACGGCATTTTGGTTTCGGACGTCCCGGGTCGCGTATTGGATTCATCCGTTCCCGGAGGACGTCCATCCAGGGTGAAAGCGCTCACAACTTCGCGCGGTTTCAAGGTTCGAACATTCGCGCCAACCGTATTTACATTAGGCAACAGCGCCAACACCACTTTTGCTTCGCTCTATTCGATTTCCGGGTCCACTTCTGCGACAAATATTCCAGGCACAACACCATCCAATCTCAATCCCGGCAGCAACGTCATTGCAGTCAATCTTCGGGCGGTGAGAACCGCAGGGGTATTTCCGCGAGGAAACTATGAGGCGGTTGTCATCGTGCGTTGCGAATAGCGACACATAATTTTTTTCATCAGTATACTGATTAAGTGCCCGCCTTGCGGGCATTTTTCATTTGTACTTGCGGTGCTGTTGTCGGCGTTGAACATTATGCATGCATTTACCATGCACGGCAATTCTACCTGAAGAGGTGGGTGATTGCATCGAATTGTAAGCATTGCGGTTCTAAGCTTTTAACAAGCGTGAGGCAAAGTCACGTTCAACAACCAATGATGTTGTTCAAACAAACTGGAAGAGGAACTACCCTATGAACAAGTTTTCAATCGCATTGGCCGCTGCGGCCCTGATCGGCACTGTGGGCGCGGCTCATGCCGTTGACTCGAATGCCAAGTTCGGCGGCTCTGTCAACAATTCCTGCTCGCTGGCAGCCGGCACGGACGGTGTCTTGATGCCGAACATTGATTCAGACGTTTTGTCTTCGAAAGTAACAGGCGGCGTCAATGCCACCGTTGCTGCCCTGGTAACAGCCCGCGGCTTCACCGTCCGGGCTCTGGCCCCAATTGCATTCACCCTCGGTGACTCCACAAACGTGACGTTCGCATCGAATTACTCGCTGACCGGTTCAACGACCGCCTCAAACGTGGCTGGTGCAACGGCAACAACGCTGAACCGCGGTGCACACCAAGTTTTGGTTGACTTGGTTGCCACTAAATCCACCGGTGTGTTTGCAAACGGCACCTATCAGGCCGAAGTTACGGTGCGCTGTGAATAACAGGGCGATTTCTCTCATCGCAACGCTTGCCCTGATGGGTTCAGGGCAGGCGTCTTTTTCCCAATCCGTCACGCCGATGCGCGCAGTCGCAAATAGCATGACCGATGAATTTGCCATTCGTTTGACAGTGGGAAATCCTTACAACAAAGCAGTGACATTCAATGTCCTGGCCTTTGATGAAAACTATGAA
>JANONM010000264.1:0-5020 GCA_031420855.1 Hyphomicrobiales bacterium | reverse complement strand
CTTTGTTTGACAAAATTGGCAACATATTTTCAACCCACCCCGGCACCGAAGACCGCATCAAAAACATTGTGCCCCTGCCTGTTGATAAAAATCCTGTGGTTATCATGACGGAGGCACAGTGGATGGCATTGAAGAATATTTGTGGTTAGAGCGGCGGGCGGTCAATTGAGTCAAGATACCATCCCCAATGCCGTCACCCCCGCGAAGGCGGGGGTCCCGCTAACCAGTTGTAAGAAAGCGGGATTCCCGCCTTCGCGGGAATGACGGGTTTGGGTTTAGAGTGATTTCATTTGGCCTCCTGAAGCTCTAGGCGCTCACTCTTTCCCAATGGGTGTTTGCTTGCTACGCGCCTTTGGCTGATAAACCCAGGCTCGTTCGCCCTGCGACTGGCGAACTGTTTGCATCACAGCCTTGCCATTTGAAATCCATATGACATGGGCACCATTGCGCCAGACGTCGAACCTGTCGATGGTCAGCAGCCTGCCCTTGCAACGAAACCGCAAGGGATAACTGGCGATCAGAATTTCGGTTTTGGGGCAAGGCCGCAAGGCGTTGCCTTCTTCTCTCTGAAATGTGATTTGCGAAGTGCCCAGTGTGGCGGTGCATTGACCCGCTGCACAAATCCAACCTGGCCGCAGGGCTGCCTTTTTGGCTGACAAAGTATCGCCATATTCGTCAAGCCAGCGCCCAACCGAGAATGTGGACTTCGTTCCCTCGGCTGGCACAAGGCCGAGATTTGTGTTGATGGCAACATTGGATGACCGCTCATCAATCAGGATATCGGGACGCTGCATGAACCAGATACTGGCCGCAGCCGCACAGAACAATGGCAGCGAAAGTAGCCGCAACCTTGAAATTGACAGGCAGATTGTTGCGACACCCAATGCCAGCAATGCCGCACTTTGAGCTGAAAGCCGTGGCAGTTGCGTGCCGGCTTGCGGCCATGATGCCACCCAATCGGAAATCAACATGACCAGCTGCAAACCTAGCTCCATGGCCTTTAGCGGCAGGGATTCCAATCCGATGGGCATGAGCAAAACACTCAACATGGCCATGGGCATGACAATCATGCCAACGACGGGCAAGGCCAGCGCATTGGCAACCACACTATAGGGTGCGAGCCTGCCGAAATGATGGGCAGCTGGAATGCTCGACAATGCGCCTGCAATGATCGATGTGACCAACGAGGCGATGACGATGCGAAATGCTTTTCGCAAGAAACGTTGTAAACCCGAGATCTTTATTCTTGCCTCCTCAATTGGCACGACGTGTTGCCACCAGGCGAAAAAACCGGCCAATCCCATGACAGCCATGAATGACATCTGAAAGCTGGCAGCCAAGGCCTGTTCAGGTGCTGTCAGCAAAATCAACACCGCGGCAACAGCCAGGTTATGCAAGGACAAGGCCGGCCGATCCACCATGACGGCGAAAAATACAACGGCGATCATGATGAAGGATCGTTCGGTGGCGGCACCGCCGTCAGCCAGCAACATGTAGGCAAAGCCAACAAGTGTTGCGATAGCGGCTGCCCATTTCTTGATTGGATAACGCAAAGCCAACAAGGGGAACAGCGCCAGCAAGGCCCTGACAACCCAGAACGCCCCACCTGCGACCAGCGACATATGCAGTCCTGAAATCGACAGGATGTGAAACAGGCCACTGGTTTGCAGGCTGTTGACCATGGCCCTTGGGATTGCAGTGCGCTCACCCGTGATCAAAGCATCGGCAAATGCTCCGATGGGTCCGGATATGGCAGCGCGCACTTTGCTGCCGATGACATTACGCAGCGCATGGAAACCACGACGCACTGCATAAGACCACGGCACCGACTCCTCCATGATGACCTGAGGAGTCTCCTTGGTGCGGGCCGAAGTACCGATGGACTGGAAATAAAGTTGTCTCCCATAATCAAAAGCCCCTGCCATGGAAGGGCGTGGCAGGGGTGCCAGATCGGCCTTGACCCTGATCTTGTCGCCAATCCTCGGCAAAGTTGTTTTGGCATTCACCTGCAAAAGCATGCGCAGCGGCGTTTCTTCTGGCAGCAGTCCATCGGCCTTGGTCACGGCGACGACGAGTTTTTGGCGCGATGGTCCCCGGCGCTCGGCGTCAACCACATGTCCCTCAATCGCGACAGCAGGTGTAAAACGTCCGATCAATGGTGTTGCCACCCACTGCGTGCGCCATTGGGCAGCTACAAACCCCAAGGCAAGAAGCGCCGCGATGAGCATTGATTTTTTGTGCCGCTGAAAAACCAGTACATAGGCCGTGACCAGCGTCAGCAAAAGGCCAAGCAGCACAGGCGGTTCTTTGGCCAGACTGAAATAAGTCCATATGCCACCGACCAGCAATACCGGCGACCAGATGGCAATGCGGGCGGTTTCCTGTTCCCATATCTGCAACAACCAGTGCCATCGCGAGGCTGCGGTTTCCGCCTCTTGGTGGCTGTCTATGCTTGTGCTAACCCGCTGCCAATTGGCCATTCGCCCCCCTTCCCCTAAGAGACGCTACAAGGAAACCGGCATCCATGTCATCGCCAGAGTCAACACGCGGGTCATCATCATCAACAGACATTCCAGTTGTCACCCGCTTTGCCCCATCGCCCACGGGCTATCTGCATATCGGCGGTGCCCGCACGGCTTTGTTCAACTGGGCCTATGCCAAGGGCAGAAATGGCAAAATGCTGCTGCGCATTGAAGATACCGATCGCGAGCGTTCCACCGATGCTGCGGTTACGGCGATATTGGATGGCATGACCTGGCTGGGATTGCAGTGGGAGGGTGAAGCGGTTTCCCAACATGGACGGGCTGACCGTCACCGGGAAATTGCCAATGAACTTCTGAAGCGCGGCAAGGCCTATTATTGTTACTGCTCGCCGGAAGAACTGACTGCCATGCGGGAAAAGGCCGAGGCTGATAAGCGCCCCATTCGCTATGATGGCACATGGCGTGACCGAGATGCGGCATTGGCCCCATCTGGCACCTTGCCTGTTATCCGGTTTCGCAGTCCCCAGGACGGTGAAACCGTCATCCACGACAACGCGCAAGGACGGGTTGTGATCCCCAACAAGGATCTGGATGACCTCATCATTCTCAGGTCTGATGGCAATCCAACTTATAATTTGTCGGTTGTTGTGGACGACCACGACATGGGGGTCACACATATCATCCGCGGCGTAGATCACCTCACCAACGCTGCACGGCAAACGCAGATTTACCTGGCCATGAACTGGACCGTGCCATCCATGACCCATGTGCCACTCATCCATGGTCCTGATGGCGCAAAGCTTTCAAAACGGCATGGCGCATTGGGTGTCGAAGCTTACCGGGAAATGGGATACTTGCCTGCCGCCGTGCGTAATTATTTGGCGAGGCTCGGCTGGAGCCACGGTGACGATGAAATTTTTTCTACAGACCAAATGGTGCAATGGTTTGATCTTGATGGCCTTGGCAAGTCGGCTTCGCGTTTTGATTTTGTAAAACTGGCAAATCTCAACGGCCATTATATCCGCCATATGCCGGATGATGAATTGCTGGGAAACCTGTTGGCCTTTCTGCCCCATGTTGAAGATGGCCCTGCCCTGCTTTCGCAAATTGATAATGAGATGATGACCAAGCTTCTCAAGGCGTTGCCTGGATTGAAAGAGCGGGCCAAGACATTGGTCGAGTTGAAAACCAGCGCCGCCTATCTTTTTGCCAAGCGCCCATTGTCCATGGACGACAAGGCCCGTGCCCTGCTTGACGATGAAGGAACTGTGGCCTTGGCTGGTGTTGTGCAAGTCTTGAAAAATGCACCCGATTGGACTGCTGTGTCATTGGAGGCGATGGTGAAAAAACACGCCGAAGACAATGGCCTGAAACTCGGCAAAATCGCCCAGCCGCTGCGGGCTGCCTTGACCGGAACATCCACGTCTCCAGGAATCTTTGACGTGCTGGAAGTGCTGGGAAGGGAAGAGAGTTTGGGCCGGTTGGGGGACCAGGTTTGATTGATAAATCCGACATCGTGTGCTAGGCTTGGAGTATGAAACGTCCTTCAGACTTAACAATTGACGAGTTGAAGATCGTGGGTCCAGCTGCGGTACGCCATGCTGCGGTGCTGGATTTTGCGCATGAGCAAGCGCAAATCCAAAATGCCGCCAAAAGCCAGCCTTTATCTGACGTAAAAAGGCAAAATCAATTAAACAAACTTAAGGCCTGACGATGCCGAATTTGACGGTGATTGCCGGACCGAATGGTTCAGGAAAATCTACCCTCATTCGGTATTTGCAAGTTCAGAAAATTGCATTCGGCAGTTATATCAATGCCGACGATATCGCCAAAGAGCAGGGTTTGAGTGGAGAAACGGGATCGAAAAAAGCCCAGCAAATCGCCGACAAACAACGCGAACATTGCCTCCTGAGTCTTGAAGATTTCAGCTTTGAAACGGTGATGTCCCATGCAAGCAAGCCGATATTCATGGAAGCTGCCCGCAAGATGGGATTCCACGTCACGCTCTATTTTGTGTGCATAGACAACCCCCAAACCAACGTATCTCGTGTCAACTATCGTGTCCAACATGGGGGACACGATGTGCCTGAGGACCGCATCTTGGCAAGATACCATCGTACACTTGAATTGTTACCAAGGGCAATAAATGCCAGTGATCGGGCTGTATTGTTTGACAACAGTGTTGATCGAAATACGGACATTGCCGCAACAATGCGACCAGTCTTGAGTTTTGAACGCAATGCTCAAGGAGTGATAATAGCGGACTTCCAAGATCGCGTGCCGCATTGGGCAAACCGCGCTCTTGCAAAACTAGAGACGCAATAACATCGCCATCCAGTCAGTATCGTTGACCTTTTTATTGCGGCGCAATATGATTGAACGAAACAGGAGATACCCATGACTGAACCGACGAAAAGTGCGACACTGACACTCGACGGCAAGGCCTATGAGTTTCCGGTTTATGCGGGCAGCATCGGGCCAGATGTCATCGATATCAACAAGCTCTATGGCCAGACCAAGGCCTTCACCTTTGATCC
>JANONM010000263.1:0-5278 GCA_031420855.1 Hyphomicrobiales bacterium | reverse complement strand
GCCGCTCCGTTGGAGTTACGGTGACACTCCACTTATCTTTATTGCAGGTATCGGTGACAGTGCATTTAACTGTCTTGGGGTATCGGTGACAGTGCATTTAACTGTCTTGGTATCGGTGACAGTGCATTTAACTTCGAGAGTCTTGCGTTGTGCATCCCCCACCTCCGGCTTTCGGCCACCTCCTCCCCGATGAAGAATCGGGTTGGAGGACGTTGATTGGAAGGGCGGTGCCCAACTTCACCCTCCGCCCCGATGAAAAATCGTGGAGTATAGGTGACAGTGCATTTAAACAGGGATGGCTGGCGCTGCCCTGCCCCACATTTCAACAGCCTGAATATCGCCGTATTCAAGTAAGAACGTTTACGAATCATACTCACAAGGGGTGCCCATGGCTGTCTCAAGCAATGACAAATCCCGTCTCGTCGCCCGGGCTGGTATTCGGGCGGGTGTTGATGACAACGCTCGGATGGCAAAAGATGGTTGGGCGGGGTGGGTCGATGTGCAATTGGCCATGCCGCCGCTAGATGATGGGGGCGTCGCCGCTGCCATCGCTTCGGCCACGCTGAAAATTGAATATGAAGCAGGTGACGGCTACACCGCCTTGAAAGAAGACCGGCCCCTCACGGCGCTTCACAAACCTGTCAAGGACATGTGGCACCTCGCGGACTGGGAGAAGAAAATCGGCTGGGAAGAGCGGGTGCGTCCGGCCAATGAATTGCTCGCCGCCACCCTCATCCGCGCCACCTTGTCAGAGGCACAACTGCGGGAGTCGGTGGTGGATTTCTGGCGTGATCATTTCTCGGTCAACCGTGACGCCATTGAAGATGTGGCGATTGCCCTGCCCGCCTACGACCAGAACGTTTTGCGTGTTCATGCGCTTGGCAATTTCCGCGACATGCTGGAGGCCGTGGCCACCTCAACCGCCATGCTGGCCTACCTGAACAATGCCTCCAGCAAAGCCTCACCCGCCAATGAAAACTTTGCCCGCGAATTATTTGAACTGCATGGATTGGGCGCCGATGCCTATCTGCATGCGCTCTATGACAAGTGGCGCGAAGTGCCGGGTGCTGTTGAGGGCAAGGCTGAAGGCTTCATTGATGAAGATGTCTATGAAGCGGCCCGCGCCTTTACCGGTTGGACCTATGGCGGCGGGCAGTATGTCAGCGAAGGTTTCGAATTGCCGAAAACCGGCGAATTTCTGTACACGGAGCCATGGCACGATCCCTATCAGAAGCGCGTGCTCGGCTTGGAAATTCCATCGCACCTCGGCGCCATGGCGGACGGCCGCAAAGTTCTCGACCTTGTAGGCTTCCACCCCGCCACAGCTCATCATGTTTGCAAGCGCCTGTGCCAGCGCTTTGTCGCTGATCAACCACCGGAGCATTTGGTCAAGTCAACCGCACAAGTCTTCATGGAAAACCAGCGCGCCAGGGATCAGCTGTCAAAAGTCATTGCACACATCTTGCTGTCGCCGGATTTTGCCGTTGCACCGCCGCGTTTGCAGCGCCCGCTGTTTCTGCTGGCCTCGATGCAGCGCGATTCAGGCATCGTGTTAAAATCCACACTAGATGATGTCTCGCTGCTCGAAGGCATGGGGCAACGGCTGTATGGCTGGCCCACACCGGCGGGTCATCCGCTGGCATCAGGCTATTGGCAATCTCCCGGCTTGCTGGTGAGACGCTGGCGCGGCATGGCCGATATCTGGACCCGCATGATGGCCCAATCTCCGGAACGGGAATGGACAAACATCGAAACCTTCACCTCGGATTGGACCGGGCAAATGGGGCTTGATGACAATAACCGCCAACGCATCGCGGGATTGCTTACCAAGGAATATGGCACCGATCCGCGCCCCATACGCTTTGCTGAAACTGAGCGCTGGTTCAATGCGCAAGCCCTCGCAACCCTCACAGCCTCGCCCGACTATCAAGCGGTGTAAACCATGATGATCAACCGTCGCCATTTCCTCTCCGCCGCCGCCATCGCCGCCCTCCCGCAATACGCCGTGCGCTGGGCCAAGGCCGAAACGCCCGTCAACCGCGCCCTTGTCGTAGTGTTCCTGCGCGGTGGCATGGACTCGCTCAATCTGCTGGCTCCCGTCGATGATCCGGCATATTTGTCGTCGCGCCCGCCCGCGCTGCGCGTTGCCGCTGCTGGCATTGATCGCGGCCTTTCCGTGGGGATGGCGGGAAGCACTGAACTGTTGCTCAATCCAATGGCCAAACCGTTGCATCAGCTGTGGTCAAAGGGCCAACTGGCCCTGATTCCCGCAGCAGGTCTCAACAACGCCACCCGCAGCCATTTTCAGGCCATGGACCTGATGGAACGTGGTGTGAGCACCGATGCCGGAAGCCTGCCCCGTGAAGGCTGGTTGACAAGGCTGGTGCGCGGCCTCGGTCATGCTACGCCGGGATCGACCCTCTGCCTCGGCGGTGCCATGCCGCAATCCCTGTCGCTCTGTGAAACCGCGCTGCCGATCAGCGATGTCTGGGATGTCGACTGGATGCCGTCAGGTTCGATCCGTGAACTCTTGATGCAAATGCATGCGGGCGACTCGGCACTTGACCGCGCCAGCCGCCAAGCCATCGAGGCCACGGGCCAATTGGCGGCGAAGCTCGAACGCAAGCAAAACCATGATCCCATGCTGCGCGATGTGCCTGCAGGCATCACCTATCCCGATCATGACTTCGGCAACAAGCTGCGCTTTCTGGCCGAGATGATGCGGGTTAACCCGGATATTCATCTGGCAACGGCTGATCTTGATGGCTGGGACACCCATGACAATCAGCAGGGACGCTTTGGCCCGCAAGTCGCCACCCTGGCCGCCAGTCTGCAAGCTTTCAACGATCACCTCGACGCCATCGGTCGTCCGACAACCATCGTGGTGATGAGCGAATTCGGACGCCGCATCAAAGCCAATGAAAGCGGCGGCACCGATCATGGCCATGGGGGCGTGATGATGGTGTTGGGAGAAGGCGTAAATGGCGGCCAGAACTACGGCACCTGGCCCGGCCTCGCCACCGAGCAATTGGATCAGGGCATGGACCTTGCCGTAACCACCGATTTCCGCAATGTACTGGCGACGGTCCTGAAACAACATGGGGCCAGCGACAGTATTGCGTCGGTTTTCCCGGGCCATGACGCAAAGATGATCAATGGACTTTTCAGCGTCTGAGCGTAAAGCCTCAGGATTGCAAAAATCCCAGCACCGCCAGCTTGTATCCCTTATCCCCCACCGCATTCATGTGATTGCGCCCCGGCAGCACCACGCCTTTTGCACCAGGGATCATATCGACCAGCGGTTGCACGTCGCCCGCTACATCATCAACCTCCCCCGCCACCACCAGCACGGGCACCTTGATGGCGGCAAGGGCTTCGGCTTTGATTTTAACGCGGGATGAGCGGATGCAGGCAGCCAAGGCGCGCAGGTCGCTCTTGGTTTGTTCGGCGAATATCCGGAAGGAGCGGGCTCCGGGATCCGTCACATCGCGGATATCAGCAGCTTCCAGACCCAAAGCAATCGCATCGGACCCCGCTACACCGGTGACCATGCGCTCAGCCAAACCCGCAAATACCGCCCGCGACACCAGATCAGGCCGCTGCATGGTGAGGAAGGCCGCAATCCGCGCCCCCATGGAATACCCCATGACTGCCACCTGCCCCAATCCCAAATGTTCAATCAAACGCGCTGCATCATCGGCCATGATCGATGCTGAATAATGGCTGGGATCATAAAGTTTTTCGCTCTCCCCATGGCCGCGGTTATCCAGGGCGATCACCCGATATCCGGCATCTCGCAAAAACTTTGTCCAGCCTGTGCC
Organism: Hyphomicrobiales bacterium; assembly: GCA_031420855.1. GTDB lineage: Bacteria > Pseudomonadota > Alphaproteobacteria > Rhizobiales > Aestuariivirgaceae > Aestuariivirga. The sequence goes on along the minus strand of JANONM010000263.1, from coordinate 1,457 downwards.
CACCCAGTTCACCCGGTGGTTTGAGGCAAAGCCATGGATCAACAACACAGGCGACCCCGCCCCCTCGTCCACAAAGGCAATCTCGACACCAGCAGAATTGAATTTTTGCATCATCGCCTAGATATGCTATTCGCTGGGCACGAAACAAGCTTGATGAGGACAGCAGATGGCCACCGGCGCAACCCCGCATTTCCAGAATTCCATGGGCCTCGCCAAAATCGAGATTGGTGCGCGGGAGTTCATGTGCATCGGTGCAATTCCACCCTTTGACCACCCCCATGTCTTCCTCGACATGGGCACGGCAGATGAAATCATCTGCCCCTATTGTTCAACACTCTACAGACACTCCGCCGCATTGGTAGCCGGACATGCCAATCCGCCAGCGGCAGAATATCACGAAGCAGCCGCGTGAAATCCAGTCTGAGTCTCGACGAAGCCCGTCGTATTGCACTGCACGCGCAAGGCTTTGCCAAGCAAGACCGCAGCTCCAAGGTTCCTTGGTCCAAAATCGCCAGCACCATCAACCAGATGCAGTTGCTGCAGATCGACAGCGTCAATGTGCTGGTTCGCTCCCACTATCTGCCCCTCTACGCCAGGCTAGGCAACTATGACCGTGCCGTGCTTGATTCTCGAACCCTTGCCTCCACAGGACGTCATGTCTTCGAATGTTGGGCCCACGAAGCCAGCCTTGTGCCTCTCGATCTCCACCCCCTGATGCGTTGGCGCATGCAGCGGGCCCGCAATGGTGACGGCACCTATTCCCACATGAACCGTTTTGCCGCTGACGAAAAAACCTTCCTCAGGCAAACCCTCAAGTTCATCGACAAAAATGGACCTACTCGCGCCAGCGAAATACCGGGTTCCGGCAAATCGGCAGGCGGTTGGTGGGGCTGGAGCAAGGGCAAGCTGGCCGCTGAATGCCTGTTTGACCACGGACTTCTCACCACATCATCACGCCAGGGTTTTGAGCGACTCTACGAAATTCCCGAAAAAGTCATCCCCCCGGAAATCCTGGCCTTACCCACCCCCAACGAAAACGACGCCCACATTGCCTTGATTGAACGCGCCGCCAGGTCGTTGGGCATTGCGACTGAACTCGATTTGCGCGACTACTTCCGCTTGTCCATCGCTGATGGGAAAACAGCCGTGGCCTTGGCCATGGAAGCAGGAATACTTCTCCCCGTTGTCGTGGAGGATTGGAAGAAGCCAGCCTACATCCACCGGGAGGCAAAACTGCCGCGCAAGGCTGGTGGCACCAGCCTTCTCTCGCCTTTCGATCCACTTGTCTGGAACCGCGACCGGGCGGAGAGACTGTTCAATTTTCACTACAGGATTGAGCTTTATACGCCTCAAAACAAAAGGAAATTTGGCTATTATGTTTTGCCGTTCCTGCATGGTGAAAAGCTGGTGGGGCGTCTGTGCCTGAAGGCCGACCGGGCAACCGGAACCCTGCTGGT
>JANONM010000262.1:0-2364 GCA_031420855.1 Hyphomicrobiales bacterium | reverse complement strand
GTTTCGTCTTAGAGCACCACATGCAGGCCACACTTGCCTGCTTTCGGTGCAACTTCGCCCCTCATTTGGCAGAGATCGTCCATCGGCCGGGGGGCTTGGATAAACGGCAGGACGGTCAGGCCGGACGGTTACGCTTTTCACACGCGTGGATTACGGTGATGTGGTGGAATTACGGTGACACCTCACTTTTCTCTCGGGCTGTATGTTGGCAGTGTCGCAGTTCTGCTGTCAGCATGTCAAGCCGCTCCACCAGACGCTGCAACTCCCGCGCTGATCCAACCCCTTCAACCGTTGCAAACAGCCACAGCGCCAGCAGCACACGCCGGTCCGCAGCAGGCCGCCCAGCCTCTCCCTCGCGTGAACCGATCAGGTCATAGAACTTTGCCAAATCCATCGCCGTCACAAACAACCACACCAGACGCGCCGCATGTCCCTCCGGCAGCAACGCATCAATATCAATCATCTCCCAGCCAATCTGCGCCCGGTCCGCCGTCAACACCCGTGCTTTCGCCGTCGCCATCAGACCAATTCCCTGCAAATCACTTGACATCAACAACGCTGAATCACAAAATTCGACAAAAGGCTATTTCTTCACAGACTCCTTCGCCGGGATGACGGTGATTTTGGTCGTGCGCTCGGCATGCAGCCGCCGATCAAACACTTCCACTTTCTCATCCCCCAGAAACGCCTTTGCATCGCCTCTTCGACACATGAAACAGGGACGATGACCGGCACTCAATGCCGTCACCTCATCCAGAAAAAACAGTGAGGTATAGCCCTTGCCCCATGGCATCGTGATGCCAGTTTTTGTAATGCAATTCACAGGCGATCCAGTGCATGCTGGCCCAACGCCGCTGGCCGAGGGTTTTGTCATCGCGGTGAAATTTGCCGCCGCGATTGCCCAGCATCATGCCGCGCTCAGCTACAGCATGCGGGCTACCGTTGAGGGCGACGCGGTTTTGCAGGGGCATTTTTTAAGGGCTCAGGAATGACAAACGGCGCTGGCGGCATCAGCAAATTATGACGGCCGACTTTGTTGATATCGGTTTCGCCACACAGCGCCATGGTGATGTCGAGTTCACCGCGCAGGATTTCGAGGGCTCGTGTAACACCCGCCTGACCTGCTGCACCCAAGCCATAGCTGTAGGCGCGTCCAATGAACGTTCCCTTGGCACCCATGGCCATGGCTTTCATCACGTCCATGCCGGTGCGAATGCCGCTGTCGAAATATACATTCGTCTTGTCGCCCACCGCATCCACAATCGGCGCGAGCATATCAATCGTGGCAGGAGCGCCATCCAGCTGGCGTCCCCCATGGTTCGAAACGATAATGCCATCGGTGCCAAGCTTGGCCGCAATTTTCGCGTCCTCCACATCATTGATACCCTTGAGCAGCAACTTGCCGCCCCACAGACTGCGGATGTAGTCCACCGAAGACCAATCCAATGTCTGGTCAAATTGGCTGTTGGCCCAGTGGGAGAGGTCAGCAATGTTGCCGACGTCCTTCACATGACCCATGATGTTGCCAAAAGTGCGGTTCTTTGTTGCCAGCATTCCCATGCACCAGCGTGGGCGTGTCATCATGTTGATCAGGTTGGGCAAGGTCACGCGTGGCGGCGTGGAGAGGCCATTGCGAATGTCGTTGTGGCGTTGTGCGAGAATTTGCAGGTCAAGCGTAAGGACAAGTGCCGAGCACTTTGCATCTTTGGCGCGCTGCACCAGACGCTTGGTGAACTCGCGGTCTCGCATGACATAGAGCTGGAACCAGAAGGGTTTCGACACATTCTTCGCCACTTCTTCCAATGAGCATACACTCATGGTGGAAAGCGTGAAGGGAACTCCAAACGCCTCAGCGGCGCGGGCCGCGAGGATCTCACCATCCGCATGTTGCATGCCCGTTGATCCGACCGGGGCCAAGGCAATCGGCATCGACGCAACTTCGCCCAGCATTGTTGTTTTAAGCGAACGGCCGTCAATGTTGCGGGCCACGCGCTGGCGCAATTTGTATTTGGCAAAGGCAGTGGTGTTATCGACAAAGGTGGAGGTGGTGTAGGATCCTGTCTCGCAATAATCGTAGAACATCTTCGGCACACGGCGTCGATAGATGTCGTGCAGGTCGGTAATGGCAGGGGCTTGGGCAGGTTTCATTGATGGGCATCCACAGGTTTGCAGATGCTCTAGCGGATTAGCTGTTGGACGAAAAGCCCTGATGGCGCAGGGCTGTCAGAACTTCCCGATGACATTCATGAACACGCCCTGGTCATCCTGGCTGAGGTCGCGCAGATCGTCGGAGAAGTGGCCGAAATTATAGCCTACGCCGACTTTCAGGTTATCGCCGAAATGCCGGTAGAGCGCTACCACGGC